>JBIIUN010000133.1:0-10914 GCA_044339945.1 Kapaibacterium sp. (SeqCode) | reverse complement strand
CGGCGGCACCTTGGCGAGGTTGGCCTTGGTGACCTCGATGTAGTAGCCGAAGACGGAGTTGAACCCGACCTTGAGCGACGGAATGCCGGTGCGCGCGACTTCGTCCTGCTGAAGCTTGGCGAGCCAGTCTTTGCCGCCGCGCGCAGCGTTGCGGAGTTCGTCGAGTTCGGGGCTGAACCCGTCGCGGATCAGGCCGCCTTCCTTCACCGCCAGCGGCGGTTCGTCGGCGATGGCGCGGGCGAGCAGTTCGACGAGGTCGGGCAGTTCGGCGAGCTGGGCGAAGAGCTCGGTGAGGAGGCCGTCGCTGGATGCCGGATGCTGGATGCTGGAACAGTCTTCCGAAGCAGCCGACGTGAGGAGGCTCTGATCCCCTTCGTTCAAGGTGAGCCTCCTCACGTCGGCTCCTACGGTGCGGAGCAGCGGGATCTGTTCTAGCGCGAGGCGCAGCGCAACGAGGTCGCGGCCGTTGCCCGAACCGAGGCTGAGCCGGGACAACGTGCGTTCGAGGTCACGGACTTCAGTGAGCTTTGCCCGGAAGGTTTCCAGCGCCGAAGGGTTCGCGAGCCAGGCTTCGACGGCATCCTGGCGGCGACGGATGGCTTCCACCGCGGCGAGGGGCTGCGTGAGCCAGTCGCGAAGCCGGCGTGCACCCATCGGCGTCACGGTGCGGTTCAGGGCACCGAACAGCGTCGTGTTGCGGGCGGCGTCGCGGTGGAGCGGTTCGAGAATTTCCAGGTTCCGCAGCGAGGTCGCGTCGAGGATCAGGAAGTCGGCGACCTGGTAGAACCCGAGCCGCGTGAGGTGCGCGACGTCGCGGCGGAGATGGTTCGTGAGGTAATGCAGCACCGCTCCGGCCGCGCCGATGGCCGTGGTGCGCCCCTTGAGGCCGAAGCCGTCGAGTGAGGCGACCTTGAAGTGCTCGCGCAGCGTGAAGACGGCGGTCTCGGGAAAGAACGTCCAGTCGTCGTAGGGCACGAGCTGCCCGCTGCCGTCGTGCAACAGTTCGGAAAGCGGCTTGGCCTCGGCCGGCAGGATCAGTTCCGCGGGACGCAGCCGGTCGAGTTCGGCGAGCAGCGTCTTCTCGGAATCGAGTTCGGTGACGCGGAAGTCGCCCGTGGTGAGGTCCACGCAGGCGAGGCCGAACGTCTTGCCCTGCGCGAAGACCGACGCGAGGAAGTTGTTCCGCTCGGCCTGGAGCAGGCGTTCGTCGAAGTGCGTGCCGGGCGAAAGGATCGCCGAGACCTCGCGATTCACGAGTTTGCCGGGCTTGGCTTCCTCAGTCTGGTCGCAGATGGCGACCTTGCGGCCGTGCTTGAGCAGGCGGCTGATGTAGTTGTTGGCGGCGTGATACGGCAGGCCGCACATCGGGATGCCGTTGCGCTTGGTCAGCGCAAGGTTGATCAACTGGGCGGCGAGGACGGCATCCTCGAAGAACATCTCGTAGAAATCACCGAGGCGGAACAGCAGCAGCGCGTCCTTGGGCAGCTCGCCCTTGATGCGGCGATACTGCGCCATCATGGGCGTGAGCTGGGGTTCGCTGCTGGCGGACATTGTGGCGGCCAGACTACGGAGCGGGAGGTCCTAGGCAAGGTGGTCCGCGGCGAAAGGCATACCACCGGTGGAGGTTTTTCCGTGGCCTCGCACGAAATTCCTCGCGTAGGTCGTCACCCATTCGCTACAAGCAACACAACACGCCCGTGTAATCTGAAAATGTTCTTACCAACCCAGGGCAATTGGATCGGAGGTGAGATTCATGGCAGCTAAGAAGAAAGCCGCAGTTAAGAAAGTGGCGAAGAAGGCCGCGAAGAAGGCGGCAAAGAAGAAGTAGTTCTCACCATCCACCTGAGGCGGAAGCGGCCCGGTTCGACCGGGAAGCTTCCGCCTCTGTATTTTCCGGGACACCGCGCGTTCGCGCTTCTTTTGCCGGCCGCCGCCCGATACAACCGCCCCGCATGGCCCGCCTTGTCTTCGACATCGAAACCTCTGCGCTCCCGCTCGAAAACTTCGACGAGGCCCAGCAGGAATACCTCTTCCGGGACGCCGAACGGCTTGCCACCGAGGAGGATAAGGCCCGGCGCCGGGCCGAGATTTCCCAACAGTTCAATCTCTGGCCGTTCACCGCCCAGGTGGTCTGCATCGCCATGGTCAACGCGGACAGCGGCAAGGGCCGCGTGCTGTATCAGGCGGACGACTTTGATGAGACGGAGGAAGACGGCGAGGCGGTCGTCGAATTCGCGCCGCAGGTGGACGAGGCCGAACTGCTCACCGCCTTCTGGGACGCCGCCCAACGCTACGACACCGTCGTCACCTTCAACGGCCGGGGTTTCGACGTGCCCTTCCTCTACCTCCGCTCCGCCCTGCTCAACGTGCCGATCACCCGCAAGGATTGGCTGGGCTACCGTTACCAGGTGGATCCGCACTGCGACCTCGCGGAGCAGTTCACCTTCTACAACGTGAGCGGCCGCGAGGGCGCCGCGCGGAAGTTCAACTTGGACTTCTACTGCAAGGCCTTCGGCATTCCGTCGCCCAAGTCCATGGGCGTGACCGGCCTTGACGTGAACGACCTCCTCGCCGAGGGCCGCTACCGGGACATCGCGGAATACTGCCTGCGCGACGTCCACGCGACCGTGGAACTGTATCGCATCTGGCGCGACCGCTTGGCAGGCATCAAGTGAGTCCACCGGCGGCCGCGCCCTTTACCGTCGTTCCACAGTTATCCGGCGCACGGCTCGCGGTCAGGTTGACGGCGAAGTTCGTCGTGGAACTTCCCGTCCGACGTGTTGTATCCGATTCCACCGAATCTGCATCCCGCGTCATGAAAACTCTCCCGCCCGCCGCCTTCGCCCTCCTGGCCGGCCTTTCCACCTTCGCCCTCGTCGCCCAACAGCCGGCACCCGCCGAGGAACGTCCCGAACGGCCGCAGCGCCGCGAAGTTGGACCCGGCGGACCCGGTGGACCCGGTGGACGCGTGGTCCAGTTTCAACGGGCCAATCCGCTGATGCAGGCCCTGGACACCGACAAGAACGGTGAGCTTTCCGCCGCCGAGATCGCCGCGGCGCCCACGGCCCTGAAGGCGCTCGACCAGAACGGCGACGGCAAGCTTTCCGGCGATGAAGTGCGCCCGCCCCAACCGGAAGGCCAACGCAGCGGTCCCCGCGCCAACGACAACACCGAGGCTGTGACGCGGCTCATGGCCAATGACAAGAATGGTGACGGCAAGCTGAGCGTCGACGAAATGCCCGAGCGGATGAAGCGCATCGTGGCCCGGGCCGACGTCGACAAGGATGGTTTTGCGACCAAGGAGGAGATTGCCCAGGCGCTCAATGAGCCGGGGGGAAACCGCGGCCCGGGCGGCCCCGAAGGCGATCGTCCACAACGGCAGGAGCGCCGTCCCGAGGCCCAGCCCAAGTAGTCTGGGCGCTCCTGGGCACTGCCGCCCGAAACACTGCCTGGCTCACCCGTGGACGTGGGGTGGCCGGGCTTTTTGTTGCCGCCCAGGCTGGCCACGCCGGCACCAAGACAGGCTCCGGGTCCAACTGCATCCCCAGGGCGGGGTTTTACGACGGCTTAACAAAATTCCGCTTCGCCGCACATACGGACTTAATCGCCTGTCGGTTTAGTCAGCTCACACAACAGGTCGCGGAAACCGAACCGAATCCGAACCTGTCACCGAAAGGTAACTTAGCCATGCACTCGCTCCTTCGCCCGCTCGCCACCGTCCTGGTGTTGGCCGTCTCGCTCTCGGCCGCCCACGCCGCCGACACTCAACGCCCCGCCGGTCCGCCGCCCGGCTTCGGCGGGCCTCCGGGCGCGGGTGGCCCGCCGCCGTTCGGTCCGGGCGGCCCGGGCGGTGGTCCCGGTGGCGGCCCGGGGACGCAGCCGGAAACGAAGCTGGTGAAGCAGTTCGACCAGGACGGCGACAAACGCCTCAACGGCACCGAACGCAAGGCGGCGCGGGAATTCCTCGCGCAGGAAAAAGCCTCCGGCCGCAGCCAACAACGCGGCCCCCGCGGCCCCCGGGGCGGGGAAGCCCAGCCGGCGCCCCAGCCCGGGCCCAAGGTCGCCGTGGCCGACGTCAAGCCGGTCACCGGCGTGCCGTTCTACGACGAGGGCACGGTGCGGACGCTGTTCTTTGAGTTCGACAGCGCCGACTGGGAAAAGGAATTGGCCGACTTCTACAACTCCGATGTCGAGGTGCCCGCCAAGCTGACCGTTGATGGCAAGACCTACACCGATGTGGGCGTCCACTTCCGCGGCGCCTCTTCCTACTTCACCGTGGGCGAAGGGCGTAAGCGGTCGTTGAACGTCTCCGTCGACTTCGCGCACAAGGACCAGAGCATCGGCGGCTACCGCACGCTGAATCTCCTGAACTCGCACGAGGATCCGTCCTTCCTGCGCACGGTGCTCTACAGCCACATCGCCCGGGAATACCTGCCGGCGCCCAAGGCCAACTTCGTCCGTGTCGTCATCAACCGCGAGAGCTGGGGCACCTACGTGAGCGCCCAGCAGTTCAACAAGGAGTTCACCCAGGAGTTCTTCGGCTCGGCCAAGGGCGCCCGGTGGAAGGTCCAGGGCAGTCCCGGCGGGCGCGGCACGTTTGCCTACCTCGGCGACGCCAAGAAGGCCTACGAAGGCATCTACGTGCTCAAGACGAAGGACTCGCCCAAGGTGTGGGCCGACTTGGCAAACCTGCTGAAGGTGCTCAACGAAACCCCGGCCGACCGGCTGGAGGCCGCGTTGAAGCCGATCCTCGACGTGGATGGCGCGCTGAAGTTCCTCGCGCTGGAAAACGCGCTCATCAACAACGACGGCTATTGGATCCGGAACAGCGACTACGCGATCTACCAGGACGAGGCCGGGAAATTCCACCTCGTGCCGCACGACATGAACGAGTGTTTTGCCCGGCCCGGCGGACCCGGTTTCGGCGGCGGTAGCCGGCGTGGCCCCGGTGGCGGTGGACCCGGCGGGCCCGGAGGTCCGGGCGGCCCGGGAGGCGGTCAGCGCACCGAAGGGGTGAAGCTGGACCCGCTGATGGCGGCCAATGACGCCTCGAAGCCGCTGCTCGCGAAGCTTCTCGCCGTGCCCGCGCTCCGGGAACGTTACCTCGGCTACACCCGCGCCATCGCCGACAAGTGGCTCGACTGGCAGAAGTTGGGTCCGATCGCCCAGAAGCTGCACAACCTCATCGCGGACGACGTGAAGGCCGACACCCGCAAGCTGGCTTCCTACGACGAGTTCGCGAAGAGCCTCACCCAGGACATTGAAGGCAACGGGTTCGGCCCGATGGGGGGCGGCCACCTGGCGTTGAAGAACTTCGCCGACCAGCGCCGGGCCTACCTGCTGAACTACCAGCCCCCCGCCGCGAAGTAAGCCACCGCCACCGCCACCCCACCTCGCCACCGACCCTTCCGCCCATAACTGGTTACATTTGTAACCATTTTTCCGACTGATCCGTCCAAAACACTTCAACCCATCCAATGCCATGATCCGTTCCCACTCTGTCCTGAGCTTGGCGGCCTTCGTTGGCCTCTGGGCCGGCCTTACCCAGGCCGCCGACCTGCATCTGCTCACCGACGGCGCGACGCCCCGGATCCGTGTGCTGGGCGACGCCGACAACGACTGGCGCCTCCAGCGCTCGCCGGACTTCGTCACGTGGACCAACGATCCCGCCCTGGGCACGCTCGTCGCCGGCGACACGACCAACGCCCCGGCCAAGGACCTGACCGGCCTCGACGCCGACGCCGGCTTCTTCCGCGCGGTGCGCACCGACGGGCTCTACGACCCGACGTTGCTGCGGACGTTCTCGCTGAACTTCACCTTCGCGGACTGGGCCACCCGGCTGACCTCGGCGCGCACCGCCGGCACCGACGTCGAAGGCACGCTCACGCTCGACAATGGTGTGGCCCGGACCGGCGTCGGTTCCCGCTACAAGGGCAACACCTCGTTCACGATGGCCGGCACCAAGAAGTCGATCAACGTGACGGTCAACTACACCAACGACGCCTCCGAGGTGCTTGGCTACGAGACCTTCAACCTGAACAACGCCGCCGGCGACAACACCATCGCCCGCGAGCCGATCTATTTCACGGTGATGGCGCGCTACACCCCGGCCCCCAAGGCGGCGCTCGCCCAGCTCTACATCAACGGCGCGAACTGGGGTGTCTATTCGCTCGCGCAGAACGGCGACAGCGACCTGATCAAGGACTGGTTCCCCAACGCCGACGGCGACCGCTGGCGCGCCCCCAACGCGCCCGCGGGCGGCGGGGGTGGACCCGGCGGTGGTGGCGGCGGGATGTTCAGCGGCGCGGGTTCCGCACTGACCTATGTCGGGCCCAACCTCTCCAGTTACACGTCCAACTACGAACTGCGGCACACGACCGACACCAACCGCGCCTGGCTCCGGCTTACCAACGCGATCTTCACGCTGCACTTCACTTCCCCCACCGCGGCCGACTTCTACGACAAGGTGGACAGTGTCCTGGCAACCGATACCTGGTGCTGGTTCCTGGCCCTGGAAAACATCTTTACCGACGACGACAGCTACTGGAACAAGGGCGCCGACTACGCCTTTTACTACGAACCCGAGAGCGGCCGGATCCACCCGGTGGAACACGACGGCAACGAGGGTTTCGTCACCGCGGACGTCAGCATGACCCCGCTCCAGGGCTCCACCGGCACCAACCGCCCGGTCATCAAGCAGTTCATCGCCAATCCCGAGCTCAAGCAGCGTTACCTCGCCCACATGCGCACGGTGCTGGAAGAGTCGTTCCACCCCGACAGGCTCACGCCGCTCATCAACCAGTTCACCAACCTGAGTGGGGCCGCCATCACCGCGGACCCCAAGAAGAGCTTCACCGTCGCCGGCTACAACACCGCCGTCACGGCGCTGAAGAGCTTCGTCACCAACCGCTACAAGTTCCTGACCAACCACGCCGAACTGACGCCCGTCGCGCCGACCATCTCGGAAGTTTCCCAGCCCGTCCCGCCCGCCGCCGGCGTCGGCGCGAGCATCACGGCCCGCGTCACCGGCCACACCAACGAAGGCATCAATTCGGTGTGGCTCTACCATCGTGGCGCGAACTACGGCCGCTTTGCCCGCAGCGAGATGTTCGATGACGGCGCGCACGGCGACGGCGCGGCCGGCGACGGCATTTTCGGCGGCACTACCGGCGGCTACCTCGCCGGCACCAAGGTGCGTTACTACGTGGAAGCCCGCTCGGCCAACACCGCCCAGGCCGCCCGCTTCTTTCCGGCACGGACCGAACGCGACGCCCTCACCTACCGCGTCACCACCTCGGTGGGCGGCAGCAGTCCGGTGGTGCTCAACGAGCTGCTCGCCAGCAACGAGGCCGCGATTGCTGACCCGCAGGGCGAGTTCGAGGACTACGTGGAGCTGCGCAACGTCACCGCCGAAGACGTCGACCTGACCGGCCACTACCTGAGCGACGAGGCAAGCAACCCGCGCAAGTGGCAATTCCCCGCCGGCACCAAGGTCGCCGCCAACGGCTACCTGCTCGTGTGGCTCGACGAGGACAGCACCGTCACTCCGGGCCTGCACGCCAGCTTCAAGCTCGACAAGGACGGCGAGACCGTCTGGTTCGTGGGGCCCGACGCCGGCAACAACGTCCTGCTCGACGTGACGACCTTCGGCGTGCTCGCCAAGGATCAGGCTTGGGGCCGTTCCGCGGCCAACCCGGCGCTTTTCCAGACGCAGACGCCGAGCCCCGGCCTGGCGAATCCGTGAGCGGTGGAAGCAGGCAACGGCACAACCGATAGCCGGCAAGGGCTGCCGGTGCTGGTTTAGCCGGCCCGACGGGCTGGTTCAGGGCAGCAACTCAACAGCGCGATAGAAGCGAGCGGTCGCATCGGCGAGGGCGAGGTCCTGCACGGGAACTTCGCTGTAGTTCGCGGTGAACTCACCCAACGGGGTCCAGGTGCCGAGGTCGCTGGACTGCTCGACGCGGTAACGTTTCGGGGCGAGGCCGCGGAGGACGAGCAAGTGGGCTGTATTGCTGCCTTTAGTCGCCACGTCCAAGTAGGGTCTCCGAGGTGAGGGCGCGATTTCGAATCGGGCGTAGACGAGGGATCTTCCGCAGCAAAATCCGCCCCAAACGTCCTCGACGCCATATGCGAATGGGTTGGGCCGATAAACCATGGTCTCGCCCTTGATGGCAACTTGTCCCAGAGCGGAACCGACCAGTCGGTTGGTTTGGGAGCCCTCTATGACCCCCATGATCCAGATGGCTTGTCCGTAAGTGAAATCACTGGGCGGAGCGATGGCTCTCTCTTCGTTCTCGTTGCAGGGAATCAGGTGAGGTGGCGGCGGCGAAGGATTTCCCAAATAGCAGGGAGAAAGCGGCTGGGTTACGACAAAGCCCTGGAAATTCTTCATCTCCTTGTCACTCGGTTGCTCCGGGATCGAAGGAGAATAAACATAATCAAAAATGGGAGACTCTCCGGTGGGGTAACCGCAACTGCGCGGAACTTCGAAGCTCGCGTAACTTTTCTCCCACACCCTCACCTGAAGTCGAACCACTTCGCCTGGAGCGACACCCGGAATGATCCTTGTGCCTCCCGACCAAGTGCCTGGCTGGACGGTTCCCGGTGCCCGGAAGTTCGCGGCATCACCGATTGGCACCCTAATGAGGGAGCCATTGGTGTTGATGACCCGAAAAAGCTGGGCGATCCAAGCGGAGTGCGCTTCTGGCATTCCGTTTCGCAGGGGCCCTCGGTCGACGCCAAAAGGAAATTACAAGGTCACCAGACCCGCAGTGCCAAAAGCTCGATTGTCAAAATAGACCGGCACGTCGGCGAACGATCTCGCCAGAAGGCAGAGCAGCCCCGAAAGCAGCGCCAACCGGAAACTCATGCCATTGGACTAAATCCAACCGCGTGCGCTGCACAAGGCGTTTTCCAACGGCTCACGCCCGGAACAACTGACCCATCTTCTTGCCCATCAGCTTGCCGGCGAGCAGCAGGCTGGTGACGAGAATGCCCATGCCCACGACTCCCAGCGCGCACGCCACGAAGGGCGCGCTGGGATCAATCCGACCCATGAGCTGCCAGATTTGCTTCGTGATCGGGAAGAACTGTTCGCGCTGCGCCAGGATCAGCGAGTCGCTGACCTCCAGCATCGCGAAGGAGAACGTGAGGATGCTGCCCGCCACGAGGTTCGCGGCGACGAGCGGAAGGGTGATCTTGCGGAGCGTGCGCAGCGGCGAGGCGCCGAGGTTCGCGCTGGCTTCCTCCAGCGTCACGCTCGTCTGCTGGAAGCCGGCGTAGGCGCTGCGCACGATGTAGGGCAGCCGCCGCACGCTGTAGCTCACGATCAGCAGGAAGGTTGGGTTCGTGCGCGGATCGAGGAAGCCATCGAGCCACGGATGCTGCTTTTCTGCCACGTCGAAGCCCGCGAAGTAGCCGAACGCCAGCACGAGTCCTGGCAGGGCCAGCGGCAGCATCGCGAGCGCATCCACCACGCCGGCGAACGGGATCTTCTTCCGCGTGAGCAGCCAGGCGATCAGCACGCCGAGGATCAGGTCCACGAACGCGCTCAGGCTCGCGTAGAACAGGCTGTTCCGGATCGACGACGCCGTCAGCCCGTGCCCGAACACGTCGCCGAAGTGCCCCGTGGTCCAGGATTCGGGCAGCACGGTGAAGAACCAGCGGTCCGCCAGCGAACTCACGATCACGGTCAGGTGCGGCGTGAGCGCCACCAGCATCAGCGCGGCCCCGGCGGCCCAGATCAGCGCGGTCTGGCCGCGGCTCGCGTGGACTTCCGCGCCGGCGGTGTGGCCGCGGGCGATGGTCGCGTAGCTCTTGCTGGCCAGCACGCGCTTCGAGGTGAGGAACAGCGTCATGGTGAGCAGCAGCACCACCAGCACGAGGGCGTAGCCCTGCGGGTTGGTGTTCAGGTCGTTCACCGCGTCGAAGATCTGCACCGGCACCACGCGGCTGAAGCCGACGATCAGCGGCGTGCCCAGGTCGGTGAAGGCCCAGATCCACACGATGATCGCGCCCGCGAACCAGCCCGGCGTGATCAGCGGCAGCGTGACGCGCCGGAACAGTTGCCAGCCGGTCGAGCCGAGGTTGCTCGCGGCCTCGCGGAGCGTCGGGTCCACGTTCGCCATGGCCGCGGACACGTTGAGGAAGAGGATCGGATACAGGTTCAGCACCTGCAGGATGACCACGCCCCAGAAGCCGCCGGCGCCCAGCCAGTCCACGGGCTTCGCCGGGTCCATCACGCCGAGGTCCATGAGGAACAGGTTCAGCGAGCCGTAACGCGCGAGCAGTTGCTTCAGCCCGATGGCGCCGACGAACGGCGGCATGATCATGGGCACGAGCAACAGCGACGAGAGCAGCGAGCGGCCGGCGAACTGGAACTTCGTGAGCCAGTGCGCCATGGGCAGCACCAGGAGCGAGGTGACGATCACGGTGAGCGTGGCGATGCTCACCGAGTTGAGGAACGCCTCACGCTGGAGCGGACTCGCGAATAGCAGGCTGAAATACTTGAGCGTGAATTCGCCCTCGAGCCCGAACCCGCGCCGCAGCATGAAGCTGACGGGATAGAACAGGAACGCGCCGAAGAACACGGCCAGCAGGGCCAGGAACAGCACCGTCCAGACGTTGAGGTCGTGACGCTTCACGGCCGCGAGGGTGACGGCTGGCCGGTGATCGGGGGAAGTGGCAAATGGCGTCCGGTCCCGCTTTGGGCGAATCTGTTCATCATGGCTGGCTTGGCCCCGCGGACAGTCGTCTTTCCCTGCGGTTGTGGCGGAGACAAGGGCAGCCTCGCGGCTCCCTCTCCCCGGGGGAGAGGGCCGGGGTGAGGGCGGGTTCGCCCCGCGCAGCGCCAGCTTTCACCGTTTTGCCAAAGTGAAGGTTGCCCGCCCTCACCCTAACCCTCTCCCCCGAGGA
>JBIIUN010000581.1:0-2848 GCA_044339945.1 Kapaibacterium sp. (SeqCode) | reverse complement strand
CCCACCAGTCGCCGCGGCGCACACTCCACGAAACGCCCCGGAGCGAAGTTTCCCCCGCGGGCGTCGGCGCCAAGTCGGCCTGGCTTAGTTGGATCAGCGGTTCGTCCACAACATCAGGCTCGGGATAAGGAAGGCGCCGTCCAGCAGGCCAAACGCGACCACGCATTGCGCGACCGTGCGCGTCGTGGCGGCGGACACGTCCTCGATGCGGACCGGTTGGGCCAGTCCGTGATAACAGACCACCATCGCGCTCACCGCGCCAAAGCTCGCGGTCTTGGCCCCGATGAGCACGAAATCATACCACTCCAGGGCACCGGCGATGTAACCGAAGTAAACCGCCAGCGGATAGGGCAGGTTGGCCAGCAGGGCAAACACCCAGCCGCTGAACAGCGTGATCAACGTCAGGTAAACCGTCAGGGCCATGACCGAACAGGTCAGGCCAATTACGCGCGGCACCACAAGGAAATGGATCGGGTCGATGCCGAGGGCTTCGAGGGTTTCGACCTCACCCATGGCCCGGGCGGTGCCGAGTTCGACGACCGTGGCGGTGCCCACCCGCGCCAGCACCACCAATGCCGCGACGAAAGGCGCCACCTCCCGCACCACCACCATCACCAGCAAGTCGCCCGTCAGGCCGACCTGCCCGACCTGGGCCAGCAGGCTGAGCGTCTGCCCCACGATGACGAAACCGACCGCCGCACCGATGAAGCCGATGATCGGCAGCAGACGCACGCCGGCCCGGGCCAGTTGTTGCTGCACCGCCGGGAAGATGACCCGCTGGGCGACGAACAGCTTCGTCACCGCCACGCCAAGGGTGATCAGCGAGAATGCGCCGATGTGCTGGACTGTCGCGAAGAAACGCAGCAGCCCCCGACCGATCAATCCGGTCGTCCACTCCAAGACGGCGAGGCCGCGGCGCATGGGCCGACGCTAGGAACTCCCGCCGAAATGGCAACCGCGCGCGCAGTCCAAATGCGGCAGCTCCGTCATAGCGCCTCCCGCAGGCGAACCAACTGCGCCAGCAACTTCGGCATGTCCGCCAGCGGAATCATGTTCGGCCCGTCGCTGAGCGCCTCGTCCGGCCGCGGATGGGTCTCGATGAACAGCCCGCGCGCGCCCGCCACCACCGCGCATCGGGCCAAGACCGGCGCGAACTCCCGCTGGCCCGACGACTTGTCGCCGGCCCCGCCCGGCAACTGGACCGAATGGGTCGCGTCAAACACCACCGGGAAGCCGAGCCCCCCGAGGAGGGGCAGCGCCCGCATGTCGGCCACCAAGTTGTTGTAGCCGAAGGTCGTCCCGCGTTCCGTCAGTAGCAGCTTCGCCTTGCCGCGCGGCGCTGATTCGGCGGCCTTGGCGACCACGTTCCGCATGTCGAGCGGCGCGAGGAATTGCCCCTTCTTGATGTTGACGATCCGGCCCGTCGCTACCGCGGAGTGGATCAAGTCCGTCTGCCGGCAGAGAAACGCGGGGATCTGGAGAATGTCGCAGACTTCGCCCGCCATCTCCGCCTGCTCCTCGGTGTGGACGTCCGTCACCACCGGCAGGTCGAGATCATCGCGCAGCCGCGCCAGGATCCCCAGGCCATCCGTCAGCCCGGGACCGCGGAACGACTTGCCGGAGGAGCGGTTCGCCTTGTCGAAGCTGGCCTTGAACACATAGGTGATCCCGAGCTGGGCGCAGGTCTGTTTCAGCTTCCGGGCGATGGTCCGGCACAATTCCTCCGACTCGATCACGCAGGGTCCCGACAGGAGAAACAGGCGTCGCCGATCATTCAGGGCACGCCACAGTTGAGCGGAAGAAACAGGCACGGCGGGAGCGTGAAACGGGTCTGCCGCCATGTCACCTGCGGTCTTTACGGCCGGCCGTCGGCAGGTGCGTTGACGCTACGGACCGTGAACCCTACGTTGGCGGCGTCATGATTGCCGGAAAGATTGGAGCCGCCACCAAAGTTGCCGCCGCCCAGCCGAGTTTTCGCGTGGGCGACGAACGGCTGATCAAGCTCACCGGGCCCGCGGGCCACAAGGTCTCGTCGCTGCTCACCAAGCAGGGCCGGCCCAGCGGCGTGCTCCGGGTGGCGGTCGTCGGCGGCGGCTGCTCAGGCCTGCAATACAAGATGGACCTGCAGGACCAGCCGCAGAACCGCGATATCCTCGTCGAGAGCTGCGGCGTGCGCGTGGTCGTGGACCCCAAGAGCGCCCTCTACGTGACCGGCAGCGAACTGGACTATTCGGACGCCCTGACCGAAGGCGGTTTCAAGGTGAAGAACCCGAACGCGGCGACGAGCTGCTCGTGCGGCGAGAGCTTCAGCGCCTAGGAAATGGCAACACCGTCGGCCAACTTCTGGAAAGTCATGCTGTCGGTGGCGGCACTCGTTTTTATCACTTACTCAGGATTGTCCTACTTGGTCATGTCTGACGGTTTCGGCCTGGGCCAAGTGAATGACGGAATCACGCGTATCGGCGCCCCCTTGGTTTTCTGGAAGTCCGGCGGCTTCAATCATACGGAGACATTCTCTTTGGGTCGTTTGTTGGCGGATATGGCGTTCGCTCTGGCATTTGGTTTGGTTGCCGCGCGAAAGATTGCAGTTCGCCGACCACGCGATTGAGCGAAGCCAGTCTCCTGCTGCAGGTTCATCCAATGACCGACGCCTTTGCCCTGCTCTCCGAATCCCGCCGTCCTTGGCTGGATGCCGACGCGCTCAAGTCGCGTTTCCTGCCGCTGTCCGCCGAGGTGCATCCCGACCGGGTTCATTCCGCTTCGGAAGCCGAGAAGGCCGCGGCCAACACTCGTTACGCCGAGCTGAACGCCGCCTACAACACGCTCCGCGAACCGCGCGACCGTCTAC
>JBIIUN010000131.1:0-10940 GCA_044339945.1 Kapaibacterium sp. (SeqCode) | reverse complement strand
CTGCGGGAAGGCGCCGGACCGGCCGCCGCCCCGGCGATCCGCGCCTCAGCGGCCCCCGCGCCCCTTACTCCGGCGCCGCCCGCGCCTGCGCCCGCCAGCGTCGTGGCTCCACCGACGGTAGCCCCGCCCCCCAGCCCAGCTCCGCCGGCCGCCGCTCCCACCGCCGCGCCATTGCCCGCGCTCAGCGGCGGCGAAAGTGCCGAGGGAATCTGGACCAGTTTGGTCGCGGCCTTCGCGGGCGAGCCCTTGTTTCGCGCCCAACTTTCCTCCGGCCAGCCGCAATCCTTGGTGGGCCGGAAATTGGCGATCGGCTTCCCGGAGGATGACTTCGAACTGCTGAACACGTCGCGCACCACCGCTTTGCTGGCCGCGAAGCTCAGCGAACTTGGCGTCGGCGATGTGGTCGTGAAGTTGGTTCCCTTGAAGAGCGCCGCCCCGGCATTGGAACTGTCCCGGCCGGCCGCCGCGGCGCCGCGGCCCGCACCCGTCGCCAAACCGCCCGAAGCCAAGCCGGCCAAGCCGGCGCCGTTGCAGCTCAACAAGGAGGAATTCGCCAACGACCCGGCCATCAAGGCGGCCTTGGAAATCTTCAAGGCAACCCTGATCGAAGTCCGCGCCCCGGCCCCGGCGGAAGGCGCCGCCTGAACTTTTTCTCCCCTTCCCGCCGCCTCATCCCTTTTACTCCGCACCTCTTTCAATGAATCCGAATCAGCTCATGAAGCAGGCGATGCGCATCCAGGCCGACATGGCGCGCGTCCAGGAAAGCCTCGCCAACCGCACCGTCGAGGGCATCGCCGGCGGCGGCGCCGTCAAGGTGGTCGCCAAGTGCGACCAGAGCATCGTCTCCATCAAACTCAGCCCCGACGCGGTAAACCCGCAGGACGTGCCGTTCCTGGAGGACCTCGTGCTCACCGCGGTCAACAGCGCGCTGGCCCAGGCCAAGGAAACTGCCAACCGCGAAATGGGCGCGGTCACCAAGGGACTGAGCATTCCCGGGCTGATGTAACCGGCAACCCGACGGGCGCGGATGAAACCTGCTTCGCCCCGGACGGGATTTCCCAACCACGGCTGCCGCTGGCTTTTTTCGTCCGGCATCCGCGAAGCGGCGACGGATTGGAACTTCGGTTCGTTGCCGGCAACACCGTGGTTTCTGGCCGGTTGGAAATAGATTCCCCAGACCGGCGTCGCTTTTCCGCCGGTGGGGAACTCGCCGGCAGCATTTATCGCTGGCAGGCCGAACCTCGGCGGGAATTGGACGGCGTCCGCCGTTCGGCATCGCCGATGTTCGCCGGCACTTTCGCCCATGAAGGCGGAACCGAGGGAACGTTCCACGTCCGCCGCAAGGGCGCCGAACTGGTGACGTTGGGTGTCTTTGGTGCTTCCCATTCGGTCTGGGGAACCGTGGCGGAATCTTCCAACCCCGACTGTGCGGTGATCGTTCGTGGGCTGCCGGACATCGATCTCCGGCTGGAGCATCCGCGCATGTATTCCCCGACCGCGCTCGACGACGACGACATCCGCGCCGCCGGAGACCGTAACGACTACGCCGGCTACTGCCTCGATCCAATGGGCGTTGCCGGTTCGAAGCCACCCGCCCTGTCGGTGATCGCCGCGCTGGTGCTCATCGACGGGCTCCTGCTCCGCGAATTCTACCTGCGCCGTATGGATTCGCAGCCCTGCTTTGGCTCGCCAGCGCTCGGTTCAACCGCGCCGGCCAAGCGAATGCTGATCGTAGGCAACGTAGCGTTCGCCCGGCGGTAAAGCTCCCGCTATCGTCGGCCCGTGGAAGCACTTTTCGAGCGGTTGGTTAGCGAACTGGAACGGCCCCGCCCGCTCGGGGCGCAAGTCGTCCGGTGCCTGACCGACCACTTTGGGATCGAGCGGGAAGAAGTTGGCCGATTTCTCGACGAACAGCTGCTACGCCTCGATGAATTCGAGGTCGACCTGCTGCTCTCATCGCTGTTTACCCCGAAACTCGCCGATCAGGCCTTGTTCGCGGAAATCCTGGTCCAGCGGTCCCTGCCGGCCGCCGAGTGGCCGGCCCTCATCGCACGCCTAGCTGCCAAGCCCACCCGCGGCGAACTAATCGACGAAAGCGGATTGGCCCATCGGTTCAACCTCCAACCCGTCACCCTCGAACGCTACGTGAATCGTCTTCGACTCGACGGCAGTGTGGACGCAATGACTCTCGACCTCATCACCGCGAAATTTCCACCACACCACGGTCCGACGCTTCTGGCCGCTGCCCGGCGGGCAATCTGGAATACCCAAGCCCGTCGGGAAGTATTGGGACGAGTGCTAAAAGCGGAATCCGACGTTGAAGTTCGCGTCGGCGACACGATGGAACTGGTAAAACTGATGGAGACCTCCGAAGCCCCGGATGCTGCCGACCTTCTGGCCCGGATCCCCGCTTGGGAAGAAGTCCTACGCGCCCAAATTGCCGGGGCCAACCAACCGAAGACATTTTTCAACGACCAGGTTCGCTACATGCACGGCGGTGGCAGGGATCAACGCTCCGCGGGCGGCGCCGCTTTGGCCCCCAAGCAGGCGGAGCTGGAATTCCTCGATCGGTTACGCACCTACCTCGTATAACCGCTCGAACTGAGGTGCTCCCGATCTCGTTTTGGCTTCCACCAAGGAAATCATCCGACTCAGGGAAGACAAAGGTTTGACACGTTGACCTCGTTTTGAGACGAATCGCGTTCTGTCGCAGGCCCGATCAACGGGCCCGCTGCTATTTACCAACGCGGGAGGGTCCAAAACCCGTTTGAACCGCCACAAAACATGCCGAGCAAACGTTTCAAGAAAGCGCTCACGCTGGTCGATGCCAGCAAGGCTTATCCGCTGGCCCAAGCGGTTGAGGTCCTGAGCAAGTTCCCCCGGGCGAAGTTCAACGAGTCCGTTGACTTGGCTTTCCGCCTCGGGGTCGATCCCAAGCAGTCCGACCAAATGGTTCGCGGCACCTGCGCCCTGCCTCACGGCAGCGGCAAAGTTGTGCGGGTTTTGGCGTTCGCCAAGCCCGGTGCCGCCGCCGAGGCCGCCAAGGCCGCCGGCGCGGAATACGTCGGCTTCGACGATTTGATCAAGAAGTGCAACGAAGGGTGGGCTGATTTCGACGTCGCCATCGCGACCCCGGAGGCCATGACCGAGGTTCGTAAACTCGGCAAAGTGCTCGGACCCCGTGGCTTGATGCCCAACCCGAAGACTGGAACCGTCACCGACGATCTGGCCAAGGCAGTCAAGGAAGTGAAGGCCGGCCGCGTGGAATACAAGATCGACAAGGCCGGAAACGTCCATGTCGCTGTCGGCAAGGCGACGTTCAAGGCCGATCAATTGGCCGACAACGCCCGCAACGTGATTGAGGCGGTCGTCAAGAGCCGGCCGGCGAGCGCCAAGGGCGTTTTCGTCAAGTCCTGCACCCTGTCACTCACGATGAGCCCTCCGGTCCGGGTGGATCTGAAGGAGTTCGGCGCCAACTAAACCTGAGGAGGAATTTCAATGCGTCCCGAGAAACAATTCATTTCGGCGGAGTATGTTGCCCGCCTCAACGCCTCGCCGTTCTTTCTGGTAGTCGATTACCGGGGAATGTCGGTGCCCCAGTTCAACGAACTGCGCAAGCGTCTGCGCCCCAGTGGCGCCGAACTGCACGTGGTCAAGAGCACGATCTTCCGCGTGGCCGTCAAGGAAGTTGGCTTAGCCGACCTCAGCGGCGTTCTCGCCGGCCAAATCGCAGTCGTCACCGGGAACAAGGACGTCGCCGCTGCCGCGAAAGCGGTCAAAGGCTACCAGTCCGAATTCGAGAAGCCCAAGCTGCAATTTGGCTATCTGGGCAATCAACGCCTTTCGGCCGAGGAACTGCGGGTCATCGCCGATCTGCCTCCGTTGCCGCAACTGCAGGCAAAGCTACTCGGCCTGCTTCAGGCCCCGGCCCAGAAGCTGGTCGCGCTCATCAATACTCCCGGCAGCCAGTTGGCCCGCGTCATCAAGGCCAAGGCGGACAAGGGAGAATAAGCTTTCGACGCTCGGGTCGTGTCACCAATGGCACGATGCGGGCCGAAAATAGGGTAAATCGTCGGTTCACAGGCGGTGGACAAATTCGGGGCAGCCGTCCCGACGTCGAGACCACAAGAACGACAAACACAAAAGTAACATGGCTGATATCAACAACCTCGTAGAAGAACTGAGCAAGCTGACCGTGCTGGAAGCGGCGGAACTCGTGAAGGCTCTGGAAACCAAGTGGGGCGTCACCGCCGCCGCTCCGGTTGCCGTGGCTGCTGCTCCTGCTGCCGGTGGCGCTGCCGCCCCCGCTGAAGCTGCCAAGGATACCTTTGACGTGATTCTCGCGTCGGTTCCTGCTGACAAGAAGATCGGCGTCATCAAGGCCGTCCGCGAAGTCAAGGCCGGCCTCGGCTTGGCGGAAGCCAAGGCGCTGGTTGAAGGCGCTCCGAAGCCCGTGCTGGAAGGCGCTCCGAAGGCGGAAGCTGAAGCTGCCAAGAAGAAGCTTGAAGAAGCTGGCGGCAAGGTTGAGCTCAAGTAAGTCACTTTGCAAAAGGGGTGGCGGGCCGACCCGCCACCCCTTCTTTCCGCGACCGGTCCGATTTGCCGGTCAGAATTGTCGCCTTATCATCGTCCAGTTGTCCAAACGATAGGATTCAGTAAGACGAACTCGGGTGGTCCAAAGATGAGGAACCACCCGATTTCGTCCTATTGTCTTTCCAGTAATTTGACGGACCCGCCCTGCGGGAATATCCAAAGCAAAGACTGCCATGCCACATACAGCCACAGAGCGCCTTAACTTCGGCAAGATCAAGGAAGTCATCGCCCCCCCGAACCTGATCGAAATTCAGCTCGATTCTTACAAGGAGTTCCTTCAGGCGGAAATCTCGCCGTCGAAGCGGAAAAACACCGGGCTCCAGGCCGTTTTCACCGAGGTATTCCCCATCGAAAGCTACGACGGGAAGACCGTGTTGGATTTCCACAGCTACGACATTCAGGAACCGAAAATCGACTGGCTCGAGTGCTTGCGTGAAGGCCTGACCTATGGCGCCCCGCTCTACGTCACCTTCCTGCTGAAAGAGGAGAAGGGCACCAAGGAAGAGAAGGTCTTCATGGGCGAAATCCCGCTGATGACCCCGCAGGGCACTTTTGTGATCAATGGGGCGGAACGGGTCATCGTCTCCCAGTTGCATCGTTCGCCGGGTCTCGCGTTTGAGACGACGCAACATCCGAACGGCAAGATGCTGCACAGCTTCCGCATCATCCCTGACCGCGGCTCTTGGTATGAGGCCCAGTTCGACACCAACGACCTCCTTTACGTCTACCTAGATCGCAAAAAGCGCCGGCGTAAGTTCCTTACCACCACTTTTTTCCGAGCGCTGTTCGCCATTCCCGAGGCCAAACTTCACCCGAAATCCGAGGGCAAGATCGACCCTGAACAGGTCGGCAAAGACGGCGAAATCCTCAATCTTTTCTACAAGATTGAAGACCTAACGGTTAAGGAAGCGGAAAAGCTTGAGGAGATCGGCAACAAGGTCTTGGTTGAGGATGCCGTGGATCTCGACAAGGGCATCGTCGTTGCCCGCGCCTTCGAGCCGCTTTCGAAGGCGGTCGTCAAGCAAATCGCCGACTTGGGCGTGACCAAGATCCGAGTGGTCGATACTTCGGTGGACGAGGGCATCATCATCAAATGCCTCAAGAAGGACCCGACCAAGAACGGTGACGAGGCCCTGAAGGATATTTATCGCCGTCTCCGGCCTGGGGATCCTCCCACCGCGACCAACGCCAAGGCGTTGATCAAGCGGCTGTTCTTCGACGCCAAGCGCTACGACCTCGGCCGGGTCGGACGCTACAAGATCAACCAGAAGCTCAATTTCACGGAAGGCGACTCCCGAATCCTGACCGGCAAGGACCTCTTGGAGGCCACGAAGTATCTGCTCAAGCTCAAGCGGGGCGAGGGCAGCGTGGATGACATTGATCACTTGGGAAGCCGCCGCATCCGCACGGTGGGCGAACTCTTGGCCAATCAGTGCCGGGTCGGTCTGGCCCGCACGGAGCGTCTCGTCAAGGAGCGCATGACCCTGTTCGACCAGAGCATGGACACGATGACGCCCCAGAAGCTCATCAACCCGAAGGCGCTTTCCGCCGTCGTTCGTGACTTCTTTGGTCGCAGTCAGTTGAGCCAGTTCATGGACCAGATCAACCCGCTGGCCGAACTGACCCACAAGCGCCGTCTTTCCGCGCTCGGACCTGGCGGTCTTTCCCGCGATCGGGCCGGATTCGAGGTCCGCGACGTCCATCCTTCCCACTATGGCCGTATCTGCCCGATTGAGACGCCTGAAGGTCCCAACATCGGTCTGATCGCCTCCTTGGCGACGTTCGCCCGGGTCAATGAGTATGGTTTCATCGAGACGCCTTACCGTAAGGCGGTCAATGGACGCGTAACCGACCAGCTTGATTACCTCACGGGCGACCGTGAAGAGGGTTACATCATCGCGCAGGCGAATGCCCAGATCGACGAGAAGGGCCGTTTCGTGACCGAGAAAGTCACTTGCCGCCAAAAGGGCGACTTCATCGACGTTGAACCCGAGCGGGTCGACTACATGGACGTCTCGCCGAAGCAGCTGGTCTCTGTTGCGGCCGGCCTGATTCCGTTCCTTGAACACGACGACGCCAACCGGGCCCTGATGGGTTCCAACATGCAACGCCAAGGCGTTCCCCTGTTGGTGACCGAAGCTCCGTTCGTGGCAACCGGCTTGGAAGAGCGGGTTGCCCGCGATTCCCGGGCCGTCATCGTCGCCGAAGAAGCCGGTAAGGTGGCCAGCGTCGGCGGCAGCAGCATCATCATCACCAAGGATGGCAAGCTGCCGGAGGGCAAGAAGAAGATTAAGCACGCCCCGGAGGACGGCATTTACGTCTATCAGGTGCGCAAGTTCATGCGTTCCAACGCGGCGACCTGCATCAACCAGAAAATCCTGGTTTCCAAGGGCGATCACGTGAAGAAGGGGCAGGTCATTGCGGACGGTCCCTGCACCCAAGGTGGCGAGTTGGCCATCGGCCGCAACGTGCTGGTCGCGTTCATGCCGTGGAATGGCTATAACTTCGAAGACGCCATTCTGATCTCCGAGAAGATCGTCAAGGACGACATCTTCACGTCGATCCACATCGACGAGTTCGAGTGCATCGCTCGCGACACGAAGCTCGGACCCGAAGAAATTACCCGCGACATCCCGAACTTGGGCGAAGAAGCGCTCAAGAACTTGGGCTTGGACGGCGTGATCCGGGTCGGTGCCGAGGTAAAGCCGGGCGACATCCTCGTCGGCAAGATCACCCCGAAGTCGGAAACCGAACTGGCGCCCGAAGAGCGCCTGTTGCGGGCCATCTTCGGCGAAAAGGCGGCGGACGTGAAGGATACCTCCCTGAAGGTTCCGTCCGGCACCTACGGCATCGTCATGGACGTCAAAGTCTCGGCCAAGGCTGACGGAGCCAAGGGCATCAAGATGCCCCGGGACGAGAAAGACGCTCCCAAGAAGGCGCAGAAGGAAATCGACGACGGCTTCAAGGCCAAGAAGGAAGAGTTGCTCGATCAGTTGACCGAGGCCCTCTCCAACATCCTGCTCGGCGAAAAGATCCCGCTGGATGTCGTCAACAGCGAGACCGGCGAAATCATCATCCCCGCGAACCGGAAGATCACCAAGACGCTGCTGAAGAAGCTCGCCACGGTTTACGACCGGATCGAAATCGATCCGTCGCCGATCCGGAACAAGATCAACGAGATCATCGGCCAGTTTAAGAAGAAGTTCGACGATCTCGAGTCGCAGCACTCCGAAGAGGTTGAGCGCGCCGAGGCGGGCGAGGACGTTGATGGCGGCGTCGTCAAGCAGGTCAAGGTCTACGTTGCGTCCAAGCGCAAGCTGTCCGTCGGTGACAAGATGGCCGGCCGCCACGGCAACAAGGGTGTCGTCGCGAAGATCGTGGCCGAAGAGGACATGCCGTTCTTGGCCGACGGCACGCCGGTGCAGATTGTCCTGAACCCGTTGGGCGTGCCTTCCCGCATGAACGTCGGGCAGTTGCTCGAAACCCACTTGGGTTGGGCGTGCAAGATGCTCGGGATCAAGATCGCCACGCCGGTCTTCGACGGCATCAAGGAGAAGGAAATCCGCGGCTACCTCAAGCAGGCCGTCGACAACCAGAAGAAGGCCCACCAGCCGAACTTGGTTGGCGAGCACGGCAAGGCGCAGCTGTTCGACGGGCGGACCGGTGAGCCCTTCGACCAGGAAGTCGTGGTCGGCTACATCTACATGCTGAAGCTCGGCCATCTCGTGGCGGACAAGATCCACGCCCGCGCCGTCGGTCCCTACTCGCTCGTCACCCAGCAACCGCTGGGCGGCAAGGCGCAGTATGGCGGCCAGCGCTTCGGCGAAATGGAAGTCTGGGCCATGGAAGCCTACGGCGCTGCCTACACGTTGCAGGAACTGCTCACCGTCAAGTCCGACGACGTCCAGGGCCGCACGCGCATCTACGAAAGCATCGTCAAGGGCGACAACTCGCTCGAAGCCGGCATACCGGAATCCTTCAACGTGCTTGTGAAGGAAATGCAGTCGCTCGGCTTGGACGTGAATGTCGGATATAACAATCCGGCCGATGCGCCTAGCCACGGCGGCAACGCCTTGGCGGCACTCTAGGCGTAAGCCTTAACAGCCTGGCCCGTTCCGGAAATCGGAACGGGCCATTTTGCTTTCCTGGCGGAAAATCCGCGGCCGTCAGTTTGCGGACCAACTCTCCGCGAGTTTCCGGAAATCCGGCAGGGCCGACTTCGCGAGTTCCGCCGGGCCGGTAAGTCGGAGGAACACGCTTCCCTCGCTGCCCTCGACAATCGCCCCCAGCAGCGAATGGCCGGCCAGCGGCGTCTTCGGACCACCGGGAACCCCGCTCAGGTAGGTTCCCGACGCCTCCACGTAAGTGATGAGGTGGCCCTGCACCGTCTTTTCCTCCACCTTGGATTTCAGTTGTTCCCCCTTCTCTTGGAACATCCCCAGCCAGCGGTCCACGTTGGCCTTGGTGCCGCCGCCATTGCTCACGCCGAAATGGAAGAAGATGACCTCCGCCGATTGGCCGCCACCGGCCTCAACCTTGAGCTGGGCTTTCCGCATGCCATTCGGCGCCGTCTCCACCCACGTCCACTTTTCCGGACGTTTGAAGGCAAACTCTCCCACCTTGAAGGTCGCCGGGACTTCGGCGCCAAAAACGGACGACGTGAGCAGGATGAGTCCTGCCGAAAACATGGATTTCATGACGGCCGAATTCTACCCCGCGCGGCCCGCTTGTCGAACTGGCCCGGCCCGCCTGCCTGCAACTGCGCTGTTGGAGTTTCCCATCTGGATTGGTAACTTTCGCCCGCAGCGCTCCCCCCGTTCGCTGCGAGGAAACTACACATCACATACCCTATGGCTGACACCACCCACACGTGGCGCTTCTTCCGCGCCGGCGGCTTTGACCAGGTCAAACTCGAGACCGGAGCTGACCTCCTCAACCTCGACCAGCTTGACCAGAAGCTCTGGGTTGCCCTCGCCTGCCCCGCCAGCGGGCTTGAATTCGACAAGCAGACTCTCGCCCTGATCGACTCCGACAAGGACGGCCGTGTCCGGGCGCCCGAATTGATCGCCGCGCTCAAGTGGGCCGGCGGCCTGCTCAAAAATCCGGATGACCTGATCAAGGCCGGAAACTCGCTGCCCCTTGCCTCGATCAATGAGGCCACCGCCGAAGGCAAGGCCATCGCCAGCTCCGCACGGACGATCCTCGCGAATCTCGGCAAGAAGGACGCCACGGCTATAACCGCCGCGGACACTGCGGACGTGGCCAAGATTTTTGCTCAGACCGTGTTCAACGGAGACGGCATCATCGTGGCCGAATCCGCCACCGACGACGCCACCAAGGCAGTCATCAACGACATCGTCGCCACCCACGGCTCAGTGTCCGATCGCTCCGGCAAACCCGGCATCGACCATGCCAAGGTGGACGCGTTCTTCGCCGATCTCGCCGCCTTCGACGCCTGGGTGAAGAAGTCCGAGTCCGACGCCGCAACGATTCTGCCCCTGGGCGCCGGGACCGCCGCCGCCGTCGCCGCCGTTGCCGCCGTGAAGGCCAAGGTGGACGACTATTTCGGTCGCTGCCGTCTCGCCGCATTCGACCCTCGAGCCCTCGCCGCCCTGAACCGTGAGGAGAAGGAATTCCTCACTGTCGCGGCCAAGGACCTGTCCATCACCGCCGCCGAGGTCGCCAATTTCCCGCTCGCCCAGGTCGCCGCCGGCAAGCCCCTACCCTTGGGGCTCGGCGTCAATCCCGCGTGGGCGGCGGCCATCGCCACGCTCCAGGCCGCGGCGATCAAGCCGCTGCTGGGCGACAAAACTGAACTCACCGAAGCCGACTGGGCCGCGGTCACCGGCAAGCTCGGGGCGTTCAGCTGCTGGCAAGCCGGCAAGGCGGGAGCCTCAGTTGAAAAACTCGGGATCGACCGAGTGCGCGCGATCCTCGGGGGCGGCGCCAAGGCCGCCCTCGCCGACCTACTGGCCAAGGACAAGGCCGAGGAAGGGAATGCCAATGCCATTGCCAGCGTCGACAAGCTCGTCCGTTACGTGCGGGACCTCTACCGCCTGACCACGAACTTCGTGAACTTCGAGGACTTCTACAACGGCGGCGAACCGGCGATCTTCCAAGTCGGGACCCTGTTCCTCGACCAGCGCAGTTGCCAACTGTGCGTGTCCGTCGAGGACGCCGGACGCCACTCCTCAATGGCACCGATGGCCGGAACCTACCTCGCGTATGTGGACTGCGTCCGGAAAGGCTCCGGCGAAAAACGCAGTGTCATGGCGGCCTTCACCGATGGTGACAGCGACAACCTCATCGTGGGCCGCAACGGTATCTTCTACGACCGCCAAGGCCGC
>JBIIUN010000580.1:0-2853 GCA_044339945.1 Kapaibacterium sp. (SeqCode) | reverse complement strand
CGTCTATGGCGACGGCATGAACGTGCGCGACTGGCTCTACGTGACCGACCACTGCGAGGCCCTCTGGCAGGTGGCCACCCGCGGCGCCAACGGCGAGACCTACAACGTCGGCGGCCACAACGAATGGGCCAATCTCCGCATCGTCGAGCTGATCTGCGACCTGATCGATGAGCTCCGGCCCGCCCTCGGCGGCAACTCGCGCAAGCTCATCACCTTCGTGAAGGACCGCCCCGGCCACGACCGTCGTTACGCCATCGATGCCTCCAAGATCCAGCGCGAGCTCGGCTGGACCCCCGCCCACACCTTCGAGACCGGCATACGGGCCACCATCCAGTGGTATCTCGCCAACGAGGCTTGGGCCGCGGAGGTTCTAAAAGGCAAAGCCTGATGCAGCGTTGGCTGTCTTAGCACACCGAATCGCCCAACAAACTAAGTGGCAAAGAAACGAATCCTATTTGGTGTCGGGGCCGGAGCGGTAAGCCTAGGCATCGATGGCCTTGCCGGATTGATTCTGTTCCGACTGCTAAATCGCTATCTGCCGCCTGAAACATCGGGCTTCTGGATTCTGGTTACAACCACTGGTTCGTTTCTCCAATTGTTGCAATGTGGACTTGGCCCGTCAGTGGCCCGCCGGGTCGCGCAGGTATCAGTGACCAGCGACCCGGCTGCAATGGCGCAAATCGTCGCAACGGTTCGGAGGGCGCTTGTGTATGTCGTTGCCGCCGTTCTATTTGCCGGGGTAATCCTCTACCCAATTCAATTATCCTCTTCGGCAAAAACAATAGACCAAGAGTGGCAGGCAGCGGCCTCCTGGCTCATCTACTCAGCGTCTATCGGCCTGAACTTATTCGGCCAAGGTTATCTGTTCATACTTAATGGGATTGGACACATCGGTTGGGATAAGGTGTTACGAACATTCAGTTCGATAGCATCAATCCTCGCAATGTGGGCGGCGCTGGCGAATGGAAGTGGAATAGTTACATTGGCTGCTATCCAACTGGTAATAAGCATCGGATTTCTGGTTGCATCAAAGGCAAGGCTAAAAGCGAAGCTGCCGATGGAATTCACCGATGTAAGGCCTGATGCGAACTCACTACTGAACCTCTTCTCCGCGGGATCAAAACTCCTTGCTCCCTGCTTTCCCCTAGCCCCTTGCCCTTTCCCGCCTTCCGCATCGCTCCCCGCTCCCTGCTTTTGGCTCCGCGCTTTTCCCCATGCTCACCACCGCCCTGAACGACCTGATCGCCACGCTCGACCGGTTCCGGCCATTGCTGCCCGCCGTGGAGGCCGCCGGCCGGGAAATCCAGTCGGCGCTCGCCGCGGGACACAAGCTGCTCACCGCCGGCAATGGCGGGAGCGCCGCGGACGCGCTGCACCTGGCCGAGGAATTGGTCGGGCGGTTCGACAAGGAACGCCCCTCGCTGCCGGCCGTCTGCCTCTGTGCCGACCCGACCCTGCTGACCTGCATCGGCAATGACTACGGCTTCGACCGCCTGTTTTCCCGCCAGGTGGAGGGCCTCGGCCGGCCCGGCGATGTCCTCGTCGTGTTCACCACCAGCGGCAATTCGCCGAACCTGACCTTGGGGCTGGAAACGGCGCGCGCCCGTGGCCTGAAGACGATTGCCGTGCTCGGCAAGACCGGCGGCGCGGCCAAAGGCAAGGCCGACCACGAAATCATCGTTCCCAGCACCGTCACCGCCCGCATCCAGGAAGTTCACACCTTCATCCTGCACGCCTGGCTGACCCAACTCGAAGCCGACCTCCAATAGCCCTTTCCGCTCTGCTCCCAGCTCCCTGCCGCTTGCCCCTTACCGCTTTGCAAGTCAGCTCCCGGCTCCGCGCTCCGCGCTCCCTGCTCTTTCTCCTTCCCGCCTTCCGCTTACTGCCCCGGGCCCCGCTCCCCGCTCCCTGCTCCGCGCCGCTTCGCTCCCCGCCCCAATGAACCTCTCGTTCCTGGATCAAGTGTCCGTCCTCGTGGTCGGTGACGTGATGTTGGATCGCTACCTCTGGGGTGGCGTCCGGCGGATTTCGCCCGAGGCCCCCGTGCCCGTGGTCGAGGTTCAGCGCGAATCCGCCACCGCCGGTGGGGCCGCCAACGTGGCATTGAACCTGGCCGCCCTAGGTGTTCGCGCCGAAGTCTTCGGGCTGGTGGGCGATGACACCTCCGGGCGGGAAGTGACCGCCCTGCTCGGCCAACACGGGGTCACCTTGGAAGACCGTTTGGTGCGCTCCGGCCAGCACACCATCACAAAAGCCGGGTCATGGCCCAACGGCAGCAGGTCTGTCGCCTCGACTGGGAAGCCCGGCCCGACCGTTACACGCTGACCGCCGCGGAGCTGGACCTGCTGGCCGAGCGGGCCGCCGCCCACCATGCCGTCATCCTGTCCGACTACGCCAAGGGCGTGATCGCCCAGCCGGTCATTGACCGGCTGCGGGAAGTGGCGCGACGGCAACCGCTGTTCCTGGCCATGGATCCCAAACCGAAGCGGGCGCTCGACGTCAGCGGCATGCACCTGCTCACGCCGAACCGCGGGGAAGCCATCGAACTTTCCGGGCTGAGCGCGGACGCTGCCGGGGCCGCGTCCTTGGACGAACTCTGTGAGTCCATCCAGCACCGTTACAACCCGGAACACTTGGTGGTCACGCTCAGCGAGGAAGGCATCCTGCTCTGGTCCCGCACGGGTGCCCGGCGCCGCTTCCCGACTGTGGCCCGCGAGGTTGCCGACGTCTCCGGCGCGGGCGACACCGTGGTCGCCACACTGACCGCCGCCCTCGCCGCCGGGGTGGTCCCGGCCGACGCAGTCCACCTCGCCAACGTCGCCGCCGGCTTGGTCGTCGCCAAGCTCGGCACTG
>JBIIUN010000129.1:0-10949 GCA_044339945.1 Kapaibacterium sp. (SeqCode) | reverse complement strand
GTCCTCCGCAAGCTCGCCGACTACTGCCGCACGCAGGCCAAGCCCGTGCAGTTGCACCGCGCCATCGGGCCGGTCCACATCGGGCCCAACGTGCAGATCGGCGAGGGCACGGTGCTGGAAGGCGGCGTGATGATCGTCGGCCCGGCCATCATCGGGCGGAACAGCATCCTCCGGCACAACGCCTACATCCGGGAGAACGCCATCATCGGCGACAATTGCACGGTCGGGAACTCCTGCGAGGTGAAGAATTCGCTGCTCTTCAACGGCGCGCAGGTGCCCCACTTCAACTACGTGGGCGACTGCATCCTCGGGCACAAGGCCCACCTCGGCGCCGGCGCCGCGCTGTCCAACCTCAAGCTCGACGAGTCCAACGTCTGGGTCGAGGGCCCGGACGGCGTGCCCATCGACACCGGCCTGCGCAAGTTCGGCGCGCTGCTCGGCGACCACGTGGATGTGGGCTGCAACGCCGTGCTCAACCCCGGCTCGGTCATCGGCCGGCACTCGCTGATCTACCCGAACCTCTCGTGGCGAGGTTACCTGCCCGCCCACATGATCGCCAAACACAAGGCCAAGCCCGAGGTGGTGGTGCTCCGGCCGCGCGGGGTGTGAGGAAGTCCGGCGGCCGTGGTCCAATCGCCCGATGAGAGTTCCCGCAATTCGCCCAACCTCCGGAGGTCTGACGCGCTTGGAGGTCGCGATTGTTATCGCAGTCCTTGGGACACTGGGCTTGTTCGTCGGCTCAGCGCTCAACGCCGCGCGGCGGATGGCGAAAGGCATCCACTGCGTCAACAACCTCAAGAACGTCGGGCTGGCTTTCCGCGTGTTTGCGACGGACCACGATGACCACTTTCCGTGGCAGGTTCCGGCCAAGGATGGCGGCACGGCTGACCTCTTTGGCCAGCCAGAGTCGCTCTGGCGACATTTCCTAGTGGTGACCAACGCACCAATGAGGCCGAACAATTTGGATCAACCCCAAATCCTTTGGTGTCCCATGGACTCCTCCAAACGACCGGCCGCGACCTTTTTCGCCAACCCGGCCAATCCCCGGGCAGCCGTCTTCTCCGGCAACCAGCACGTCAGCTACTTCCTTAACCTGGGCGCGAGCACCAATGAATTGCAGGCTGAAACGCCCGATCGAATTCTGTCGGGCGACCGCAATCTGCTGGTGGATGGCAAAGCGATCGAGCCGGGTGCGACTCACCTTTCCGGAGGCCAGACAGTTGGCTTCACCGCGGGGAAGATTCACCGGGGCTATGGTCAATGGCTGTTCGCGGACGGCTCGGTTTGGCAGGGCATCAGCAATCGAGTCGCGGGCGCGGCGAATGCGACCAACCTCCTCCTCATCCCGTAGGCTCCCGGACGGCATTGAGCCTGCTAGTCCATTCGCATGATCTCTCCCCGTTCATCCGTCCGGCACGGGTTCACCCTCACCGAATTGCTGGTCGTGATCGTCGTCATCGTAGTGTTGGTTGGCCTGCTGTTCCCCTCTACGTCGGGAAACCGGCCAAAGGCGAGCCGCATCCAGTGCGTGAACAACCTCAAGAACGTCGGGCTCGCCCTGCGGATCTTCGCGGCCGATCACGCGAGGACGTTTCCTGGCTCGCTCCCGGTCGCCAGCGGCGGATTCCAGGAACCGCTGGCCGACGCCAGCCAGCTCTGGCGCCACTGGCTGGTGGTCACCTCGCAGTTGGCGACGCCCAAGTTGCTGCTTTGTCCGGCGGACAAACGGCGGGTTGCCGCGGCCGCCTTCGCACCGGCAACCAACCTCCCGTCGCAGTTCGTGTTCAGCGGCAATCACCAGCTCAGCTATTTCCTCGGGCTGAACGCGACCGAGATGAAGCCGGCCAGCATCCTCGCGGGTGATCGCAACCTCACGACGAACGGAACTCCGGTCGCCCCGGGACGGCATGTCTTCCCGGCCGGGACGCGCCTGGGTTTCACCGCTGAGCTCCACGACCAGTCCGGGAACGTGTTGCTGGGCGACGGCAGCGTGCAACAGGTGACCGGAGGCCGCTTGAACGAGCAGTTCCGGGACGCGCTCACGGCCACCGGACACACCAACGACGTCTGGGTGGTGCCCTAACCGTCTCGCCTGACCCCGGCGCGGACGGCGACGGCGTCCGGGATGCCATTCCGCTTCGTCCTCGGACGGGGCGGACGTCGTGGGCGCGGGAGCTTCCCACCCTTCCCGGCGACTTGCCTAGCACCGCGAATGCCGCAAGGCTCGCCGGCGTCTTCACCGTCACGCTTATGCGCCACCATTTCTGCCGCTGGTTCGCCCTGCTGTCCCTGGTTCATTGGTCCTTGGCCATTGGACCTTCCGCCCGGGCGGCCGACGCGCCGAAGTTCGAACTGAAGGACGGCGACCGCGTGCTGTTCATCGGCGACACGTTCTTCGAGCGCGAGGGCGACTACGGGCACATCGAGACGCGGCTCACGGCGGCGTTTCCCGACCGCAACGTCACCTTCCGCAACCTGGCCTGGGCCGGCGACACCCCGATGGGCCGGGCGCGCGCGAGCTTCGACTGGAACAAGCCGGAAACCGAATGGCTCAAGCGCGTGAAGGAACAGGTCGCGCTCGTGAAGCCAACGGTGGCGTTCCTGAGCTACGGCATGACGGCGGCGCTGGAACTGGCGGAGACGAAGGCCGAGGAACAGCCGGTGAAGCTGGAGAAGTTCAAGGCCGACCTCGGCAAGCTGATGGACGCCATCAACGAGGTCAGCGGGCAGAAGGTGAGGTTTGTTATCGTTGGGCCGCTTAAAATCCTGCCCAGCGGTCTAATGGCCGGTGAAACCCCGCATGTGAATGAAGCGTTCTCAAAAGCTCGCGCCTCGATTTCTGCGATTGATTCGGCTTCCAGGACGGTAGCGGTCAGTAGATCCCAACATCCGTTGTCGCTAGCGACGATTTTGGAGGACCAAAACGTCGATGTCCGATATGGCGGCAGACCGGACGGAATCCACCCTGACGAGAGCTTGTATGGATCAGTGGCGTGGAGAGTGTGCGAGGAGTTGCACATCTCACAGCCTGCGCTCAGCCGAAACGAATCTGCGCCCCTCAACTCCGCCATCCGCAAAAAGAACGAGCTCTTCTTCCACCGCTGGCGCCCGGAGAACTGGACCTACCTCTTCGGCTTCCGCAAAGGCGAACAAGGCCAGAACGGCGTCGAGATTCCCCGGTTTGATCCGCTCATCGCGCAGTGGGACGCCCGCATCGCCAAGCTGCGCAACCTGAAACAGCAGGACCCCGCGATGGTGAAGGAAGTCCAGGACCTGCTCGCCGCCGAGGAACTCGCGCACAAGGCCGTGCCCAAGACCCAGAAACCCCAGCCGGTCCCGACCTTCACCGTGGCCGACGGCTTCGAGGTCAACCTGTGGGCCGAGAACCCGAAGCTCCACAAACCGATCCAGATGAACTGGGACGCGCAGGGCCGCCTCTGGGTCGCATCGTCCGAGGTTTATCCGCAGATCCAGCCGGGCCAGCCCGCGACCGATTCTGTGGTGGTGCTCGAAGACACCAACGGCGACGGCGTGGCGGAGACTTCGACCACCTTTGCCGACGGACTGCTCATCCCGACCGGCGTGCTGCCCGACAACAAGGGCGGCGTCTATGTGGCGGCCAGCAGCCAGTTGCTGCACTTCGCCGACACGAACGGCGACGGCGTCGGGGACAAGAAGACGATCGTGCTCACGAGCTTCGGCACCGAGGACACCCATCACAACCTGCACACGCTGCGCTGGGGTTACGACGGGCACCTCTACATGAACCAGTCGATCTACACCCACACGCACATCGAGACGCCGTGGGGCGTGCGCCGGCTGAACAGCGCCGGCATCTGGCGGTTCAATCCCGACACCTGGCGGCTCGACGTCTTCACCAAGGGCGGCTGCAACCCGTGGGGCCACCATTGGGATCAATACGGCAACTCGTTCTTCACCGACGGCGCCGGCGGCAAGGGCATCTATCACGCGATGGAAGGCGCAACCTACTTCACCTACGCCGACATGCGCCGCGAGGCCGACAGCATCAGCCCGGGCAGCTACCCGAAGTTCGCCAGCGTCGAGGTGGTCCACAGCCCGAACTTCCCCGCCGACTGGCAGGGCAGCGTGATCACCTGCGACTTCCGCGCCCACCGCGTGGTGCGGTTCGGCCTGACCGACAACGGCTCGACCTTCCAGACCAAGGAAATGCCCGACGTGCTGCGCTCGACCAACGTGACCTTCCGCCCGATTGACCTGCGCTTCGGCCCCGACGGCGCGCTCTACGTCGCCGACTGGAGCAACCCGATCATCCAGCACGGCGAGGTGGATTTCCGCGATCCGCGCCGCGACAAGGAACACGGCCGCATCTGGCGCGTGACCGCCAAGGGCGGCGCGCTCGGGAAGAAGCAGGACCTCGCCAAACTCGACACGGTCGCGCTGCTTGACCGGACGCTATCGAAGTCCGGCTGGGAACAGGAACAATCCCGCGTCGTGCTCCGCCAGCGCGGTGCCGAAAAGGTGCTGCCGATGGTGAAGCCGTGGCTGGCCAAGCAGACCGACCCGCGCGCGAAGCTCGAAGCCATGTGGCTGCACGAAGCCTTCGAGAAGCCGACCGATGATCTCGTCGGTGAACTCGTCGCGGCGAAGGACGCACGCATCCGGACCGCCGCGGCGCGGCAACTGAGCCGCTAGCCTGGTTCTCCGGCGCATGCCTGAATTTCCCTCGCCCGCTTCCGTGCCGGATGGCGCGGCCCGCCTTTACCAAGGCGAGTCCGGGCGGGCCTACCATCAGGGAAAGCGGGCGCTGCGCCCCGCGGCGCAGGAATGGGTCTGGCGACTGCGCGCCGGCAAGTTCCAGCCGTGGGTGCGCCCGACCGATACGGTAGTCGAACTCGGCGTCGGCGCCGGCTGGAACCTGGCCCGCCTCGGCTGTGGCCGGAAGATTGGTTGCGACGCGGCGGACTTCCTGGCGCCAGAACTGGCGGCCTTGGGCATCGAGTTTTTCGGGGACCTTGCCGCGGTCCCGGCCGGCGTGGCCGACGTGGCGATTTGCCATCAGACGCTCGAACACCTGCTGGAGCCCGCCGCCGCGCTGCGGGAACTGGCGCGAGTGCTCAAGCCCACCGGCCGGCTGGTCCTGCATGTCCCATGGGAGGTCGAACGCCGCTACCGGCGCTACGATCCGGCGGAACCGAACCATCACCTCTACCATTGGAACGCCCAGAACCTCGGCAACCTGGTGACCGTGCTGGGCTGGAGAATCGAGCGGATCGGCGTCCAGACTTACGGCTATGACCGGTTCGCGGCCAATGGTGCGGCCCGCTGGCGCCTAGGCGAAGCCGGCTTCCGACTGCTCCGACGCGCGCTGGTGTTGCTCCGTCCGTTGCGGGAAGTGGAACTGGTCGCCGGCCGGCCAGCGGGTCCTTGAGCAGACTAGCGGAGCTGCTGGGTCCGGGAGGCGGCGACGGAAAGTGGATCGTGCCGTTGGTTCGGTGCCGGGGCTTCACTGCGCCGGAGTTTTTCGGACAGTGCCCCGAGGCGTTTGCCTTCGGCTTCGAGCAATTCCAAGCCTTTGACGATGGCGAAGAGGTCGTTCGAGTTGGCGGCGTTGATGACCGTCTGAACGCGCCCGACGAGCTCATTGTCCCGGATGAGGGCGCAGGAACCCCGAAGCCGTTGCAAGGTCATGATGGCCGCGTGGGCCTTGCCGGCGCCGAGTTCGTTGCGGACAGCCTTTACCTCGTCCCGGACCTGTTCCGCCAGTTGGTGGAACAGTTCGCCGCAGGCGGCGGGGTTCAAGCCGAGGCGATCCTTGAGCGCCTGCACCCGTTCGGTGGATTTGACCATCGACTGGGTGAGCACCTCCCGGATCTGGTCGCGGATCTGGTCCGGCTGGAAGGGCTTGACCAGATACTTGTTCACGTTGAGCTCCGCGGCCCGGAGGACGGTTTCCCGGTCCGTGGTCGAGGTGCACATCATGACGTCCAACTCGGCGAGGTAGGGCGTGGAGCGAACTTGGAAGAGCAGTTGCAAGCCGTCCATTTCCGGCATGCAGACGTCGGTGATCATCAAGTCCGGATTAAGCCCCTTTCTCAGCAGGTCCAACGCCTCGGCCCCATTGACGGCTTCGGTGACCGTGCAGCCCGGCAATTGTTCGATGACCCGCCGAAGGACCAGGCGGCTGATGTAAGCGTCCTCGACAACCAGGATGTGCGCATTGAGCGCCGGGCCGACGGGTTCCACCGGGGTCGGATCGTAGGGCTGATAGCCGCACTGTTCCTCGAGGAATGGCACGGCCAGCTTCTTGGTGGCGGGATCCAGGCACATGACGATGCCGATCAAACCGTTTTCCAAACCCACGGCGGCCGGCTTGCCGGGCAGCAAGGTGACCAAGTCCTTGATGGCCTGGACAATTTCGTCCGTGCGAACCGGTGGGTCCGGCGTCAGCGCACCGCGAGCCACCGGAACCGCGCCGGTCGATCCGGTGGAAACGGGCTCCCTCACTGGTTCCGAGGTTACGGCCGGGGCAGCCGTCGGGGCGGGGCCGACTGGGCGCATGGGCGGCACTTCCACCAGCGGATTGGTGGGCCGGGCTGGGCGCGTTTCCTTCTGGGTCCAATCGGGGCGGACATCGCCATTGCCCTTGGCAATCGCGGTCCCTCGGCTGGGTGAAGGCTTAAACTCGGTTTGGAGTTCCATGAAATTGAACCGTTTGAGTGATTCGAAGTGCCGACAAGACAGCTTCGGCCTAGTCGGCGGCGGACTTGAGGCGGGACGGTGAATCCGGGATAGAAATCTGCGGCGCCGCGGGCACGCCAGGGCATCGCTTTTGCCGTCTGGTGCCGCGTTAACTTTGGCCAACGGCGCGGGCCAGGGCCTGGCTGTTGAGCACGAGGGCGAATTTGTCCGCCATCTGCCCGACCCGTTTGCCCTCGGAACTCAGGAGGTCCAGACCGTCAAGCGTCGCGGTCAGGTCGCCGCGGTCCAATTCGACCAGGAGGTTGTCAATCCGGGTGACCAGCGCGTGTTCCTTGATCGAGGAACAGGAGCCGCGGAGGCCCTGGAGAATCATGTTCGCGCCATGCCGTTTGCCGCTCGCGAGGGCATTCCGGACCGCCGAGACGTCCTTGCCCAGTTGCTGGCTCAGGCCCCGGAGGACTTCCACCGTGCCGGCCGGGTCGAGGCCCACCCGTTGCTGAAGCTCCTCCAGCTTGCGGAATTCCCGCGCCGCCGCCTGGACCAGGGTCTCCCGAACCTGGGTCTTGACTTGGGCGGGCTCGAAGGGCTTGACGAGGTAACGGGTGACGTTGAGTTCGACCGCCCGAAGGATGGTTTCCCGCTCGGTGCTCGCGGTGCAGAGCATCACTTCGAGGTGGCTGAGGCTGGGATTGGCCCGGATCTCCTTCAGCAACGTGAGCCCATCCATGTCGGGCATCGCGATGTCGGAGATGCAGAGGTCGGGCGGCCCGTTCTTCTGCATGAAGGCCAAGGCTTCGCGGCCCGTGCTGGTTTCGCTGACGGTGCAGCCGGGGATTTGCTCCAGCGTGCGCCGCAGCATCAGCCGGGAAACCAAGGTGTCCTCCACGATCAGGATGTGGGCGTTGATCGGCGTTTCCGTGGCCGAGGCGGCTACGGGCCGGGCAAACGGCGTGTAGTCGCTGCCGACCTGGAGATAGGGCTCCAAGGTGGCCATCGTCTCGGCATCCAGCTTCAGGGTCAGCCCGAGCTGGTGGTCGGCAAAGCCGGTGGCGACCGTCTTGCCGGGCAGCAACCGCAGCAGACCGACGATGGTTTCCACCAAATTGGGTTCGCGGACCGGCGGCGGGACGGCCGGGCGCGGCGGGGGGGCCTCAACCCGCACGGGTGCGCCTTCGCCTACCTTGGTCAGCGGCGTGACATCGGCCGCAACGGAACGAGAGGAAGTGACGACCGCGCGGGCCACCTCCTTGGTCGAAACCGCCACTGCCAATTCGGGCAAAGCGTCATCGGTCGTGGTTTCGCACTGAACTTGCATCGGCTTAGACCATGGTTTTTCCACCAGCGCATCGGCATCCCGAAGGCGAACTTGAGCCAAAGGACGACAAAAGTTGTCCGCTTTGCGGTTCGGGTCGCGGAGGCGACTGACGAACGCCATGATTCGGGCGGGAAATCAGTGTTGCAGGCGCCGGGTCATCGCCAAACTTAGCCCGCCATGATGCTCGTTCCCACCGCCGCGGCGCCCCGTCCGCTCCCTGACCTCCCCCGGGAGGAGTTGGAACGCGTCCTGGTCGCGGATGGGGTGCCGGCAACCCACGCCCGGACCCTGTGGCGCGCGTTGCATCACCACTTGGCGGCCGAACTGGCGGAGCGGGACGAATTCCTGCCGCCCTTGCGCCGCTGGGTGGCGGAACACGTCGGCGCCGGCCGGAGGTTTTCGTTGGAGTTCCCCGCCGAAGCCGACGCGGTCGCCAGCAGTGACGGACTGACGCGGAAATTCCTGCTCCGCCTGGCCGACGGTCAGACCATCGAGACCGTCGTGATGGGCTTCAAGGGGCGGCATACCGCCTGCCTGAGCACCCAGGCGGGTTGTGCGATGGGCTGTGTCTTCTGCGCGACCGGGCAAATGGGCTTCGTGCGGCATCTCCGGCCCGCGGAAATCGTCGCGCAAGTCCACCATGCGCAGCGGGCCTTGCGCGCGGCCGGACAGGACGGCCTGCGCAACTTGGTGCTGATGGGCATGGGCGAACCGCTCCACAACTACGACCACGTGATGACCGCCCTGGACATCATCACCGACCGGAGTGGCCTCAACCTCGGTCCCAGCAAGATCACGATCAGCACCGTGGGCGTGGTGCCGGGCATCCTGCGGCTCGCGGCGGAACAGCGGCCGTATCACCTCGCGGTCAGCCTGCACGGCGCGACCGAGGAGGAACGCTCCGCCTTGGTGCCGGCCAGCCGGCGCTGGCCGCTGGCGGAGCTCATGGACGCCTGCCGCGCCTACTTCGCCCAAACGGGCCGCCGCATCTTCTTCGAGTGGACCCTGATCGCCGGCCAGAACGATTCGCCCGCGCAGGCCGAACGCCTCGGCAAACTCCTCCACGGCCTCGCGGCGCACGTGAACCTGATCCCGCTGAATCCCACCGGCGGCTTTGCCGGCACGGCGACCCAAACGGATGCCGCCAAGGCGTTCCAGCAGGTGCTCCAGCAGGCGGGGTTCCCGAGCACCATCCGCCAGCGCCGCGGCATTGACGTGGCGGGGGGCTGCGGGCAACTGCGGGCGGAGAAGGCGCGGGAATCCGCGGCGCTGAAATGAAAACGGGCGCGGATTGATCCGCGCCCGTGGCAATCTTTTCCGGTTGGAGCCCGCCTAAACTTCCAGCTTCGTCCACGCCGCATTGGCCTTGGACGACTTCACCACGGCTTCGATGAACGCCATGCCGCGGACGCCGTCCTCGATCTTCGGAAAATCGAGCGTCGGATCGTCCTTGGCCAGCTTACGGCCATCCGCGCGGGCACGCACGGCGCCGGCGAAGTTGCGGTAGATGTTCGCGAAGGCTTCCAGGTAACCCTCGGGGTGGGCCGGCGGGGTGCGGCCGGCGGCCTTGGCGATGTCGCTCAGGTAACCGTTGGCCGTGCGATAGACCTGCATCGGCTGGTCGGGCCACTTCACCAGCATGGTGTTCGGTTCGCGTTGGTGCCATTCGAGGCCGCCGAGTTCGCCGTAAACGCGGAGGTTCAGGTTGTTCTCCTCGCCCACGGAAATCTGCGACGCGTGGAGCACGCCCTTGGCGCCGCCCTTGAACCGGAGGAGCACGTTGCCGTCATCATCCAGCTTGCGGCCCTTCACGAAGGCGGTGAGATCGGCAGCCAGTTCGCTGATCTGCAGGCCGGTGACGTATTCCGCGAGGTTCTCGGCGTGCGTGCCGATGTCGCCGATGCAGCCGGCGGCGCCGGAGCGTTTCGGGTCGGTGCGCCACGCGGCCTGCTTCTGGCCGCTCGCCTCGATGCGGGTGGCCAGCCAGCCCTGCGGATATTCGACGACAACCTTGCGGATCTTGCCGAGCTTGCCGCTTGCCACGAGGTGGCGGGCTTCCTTGATGAGCGGGTAGCCGGTGTAGTTGTGGGTCAGGCCGTAAAGCAGGCCGGACTTCTTCACGAGGCCCTGCAGCGTTTTCGATTCAGCAAGGTCGAAGGTCGCCGGCTTGTCGCTGAGGACATGGAAGCCATTTTCGAGTGCCAGCTTGGCCGGCGGGAAGTGCATGTGGTTCGGCGTGACGATGGCGATGAAGTCCATCCGCTCGCCCGCCGGCAGCGCGGCCTCGGCCTGGATCATCTCGGCGAAGCTGCCGTAGCAGCGGCCGGGCGGCAGGAACAGGTCCGCCCCGGAGGCCTTGGACTTCTCGGGATCGGAGCTGAAGGCGCCGCAGACGAGCTCGATCTGCCCGTCCATGTTGGCGGCGATGCGGTGGACCGCCCCGATGAAGGCGCCGCGCCCGCCGCCGACCATGCCGTAACGAATTTTGCGACTCATGACGTGTAAATGCTGAATTGAAACGTTCTGTTGTGTGCGGAAATCGCGGCGTTAATAGTCCCGACCGTATTTCGGGTCAACGAACGACTCGGTGCGCGCGGGTTTTGGCCCGCCACAAGGCGAACGGTTCGCGCGCCGAAGAACGCTCCTCCCACATGCTGGTCCACATTCTTAAATCGAAGATTCACCGCGCCTCGGTCACCGCCGCGAGCGTGGATTACGAAGGCAGCCTAACCATCGCCGAGGACCTCATCGAGGCCGCCGGTCTCGTGCCCTACGAGCGCATCCTGTGCAGCAACATGGCCAATGGCGCACGGTGGGAAACCTACGTGATCAAGGGCCCGCGCAGCTCCGGGGCCATCGAGCTCAACGGCGCAGTCGCCCACCTCGGCAAACCCGGCGACCGCATCACCATCATGTCCTTCACGCAGATCGAGCAGCACCAGGCGTCCGCCTG
>JBIIUN010000579.1:0-2859 GCA_044339945.1 Kapaibacterium sp. (SeqCode) | reverse complement strand
CGACCAGCACTCCGGCCACGAGGGCGCCCGCGAGGAACCCGAGGATGATTGCCAAGGAAGCGGTCGCATCCGCCCATTTGCCGGCGTGGAGGTCAATGCCCAGGCGCGACACGGCCCCGGTCATGTGGCTGACCGGCGAATGGAAGAAGCCCAGCGCGGTGGAGTTAACGAACCCGGCGGTGGCCGAGAACAGCAGTGCGCCGGGGAGCAGGTGGCGAACCTTCCGGTAAGCCTGGGCTCGGTCGAGCGGTTGGGGATGCGAATAGGGCATCGAAGGCGCAACCACAGTGAACCTCCCGCCGGCGGGAGCAAGGGGTTCCCGGGATGAACCACATGAACGATCTGGGAGCGGGTGTGCGGCGTGACACGGCAGCCCAATTTCAGCCCGCCGGCAGTCCGGTCAAACCGGCCGGATGTCGCGCTTCTCCAGTTCGCCCAGGGTCCAGGCATACTCGCTGGCGAGCATGTCCACGACGCTGGGCTGCTTGAGTTCCCGCGGGAGGACTTCCCAGGTGTAGGTTTCCATCTCCAGGTGGGAGCAGAGCGCCGGATGCTGCTTCACCACGTCGAGCGTGCCGCGGAGGTGATCCGCGGTGGTGCCGAAGGTCTCCGTCTCCGGCGCGTGCAGCGGGATGTGGAAGTGGATGCGCCATTCGCGGTCGAATTGCGGGCCGTCCGCCACCGGGGTGGTCAAGGCCTCGTCGAGGTCGGAATAGCGGATGATTTCGCCGTCGCTCTTCCGCTCGATGACTTGATGGAAGTAGATGTCGTCCACGAACGCCCGGAGGCGCTCCCGCACCGCGACGGTGGGATGCACCCGCAGCGCGTTGCTCAGGTGCAGTTTGCTCACCTTGACCCCACGGCGGCTGAGCCGGTGCAATGCCTCGGCGGGCTGCTCGTATTGGAGCGCGAAATGGCAGGTGTCGTAGTTGATGCCGAGGTGTTCGCGCAGGCGCAGGTCGCCGGGCCGGTCAGCTTCGAGCTGCCCGAAGAGCGTGAGGAATTCGGTCGTGTTCTCCACGGTGCCGAAGGGTTCCGGTTCCAGGCCCAGGTGGAACTTCTTCCCGGTCCGGCGCGTGAGCTGTTCCTGGTGATCCACGCAACGCCAGAGGTGTTCCCGGGCGGTGCGCAGGCCGCGTTCGCCCAGGCGGAACTGCTTGAAGCTCAACGGCACGGTGCTGACGGACGCCTCGATGCCGGGCGGCGTAAGCTCGGCGAGCAGATCGAAGAGGCGGTTGGTGTAGGCCAGCCGGTCCGGCGAACTCCAGTCGGGCTGCGACACCTTTTCCTTCACCCGCGTGCCATGGAAGTCGCCGTAGGGGAAACCGTTCACCGTGAAGACGTAGCAGTTGTGCCGCTGGAGCCATTGCTGGAAGGCGCGGAGGTTCGCCGGCTCGGCCAGTTGCCGGGAGGCGAGGTCGCTCAGGCGCAGGCCGATGGCATAGGCGCGGTCCGGCGCCACGCGACGGCGAACGGCGAGCGTATGTTTCTCCAGGCTGGCGAGGGTCTCGGGCCAGTCGCCGCCGCGATGGACATTGGTGCAATAGGCCAGATGCAGACCATGGGTGAGCTTCACGGGTGTGAGGTTAGCAGCGGAATTGGGACGGCTCCAATGTTGGAAGCACCCAGCTCAGAAAACTCCGGCGACCTCCACGGTGCGCCCTTCCTCCACGACCTGGCGCATCTGGTTGAACCACCAGCGGGCCCGCTCCCGCGAGCAGGGGCGGGCACCAGGCGCGAGACTACGACGCGGCGCGGGGGGCTCGGCGGGCAGGGTGAAATCCAGTTGGGCTTCGACCGGGCGTCGGCGGGAGGAACGGCGGACGGCCCCGGATCCGGACAATGTCGCTTCGTTTTTCATGCCGGCAGTCTTACCGGTGAACTCGGACATTCGCAGGCCGACCGGACCGGCTGATTCAGGCCCGGTCGGCGCTGGTCGGATACACCTTCGTGAAGGCGCCCTTGAGCCACCCGTCTCCCCGGCATCCCCATCTCCGCTGCCAACTTTCAGCTCCGGGCGATGCCGACTGCAAACGGGCGGCTCCTGACTGGGAAATCGGCGAGTGCTCGCGATTACTTGAGGAATTGCCGCAGGGATTCGGGAAATGGCGCCGGCGCATAGCCGAACAATTCCGCGGCGGGCCAAGGGTCACCCACGTTGTCCTCGTCGAGCATCAGGATCTGGTCGCGGTTCAGCGGCGGGGCTTGGCCCAGCAACGCGGGAAAAACGAACTCAAGGAACCGCGCCTGAAGGCGGGCCAACGGTAACGGCAGATGCAACTTCCAGCGCCGGCGATGGGTGGCGGCCAAAATCTCGTCCAGCACCGCGACAAACGTGAGCGGCTCCGGTCCGCAGACATCCAAGGTCTGGCCGACCGAGCGCGGTTCCACCAGCGCCCCCACGAAACAGCGCGCCACTTCGGCGACCGGCACCGGCTGCAGCAGGCCCAACCCATGACCGATGACCGGCAGGACCGGTGACCAGCGGCTCATCCGTGCGAAGAGATTCACGAAGCCGTCGCCCGGCCCGTAAATCAGGCTGGGGCGAAAGACCGTCCAGGCGAGTCCACTGGCGCGCACCGCCTCCTCGGCGAGCCACTTGGACCGATGGTAACGGGACACCGCGTTGGGCCGGGTGCCCAAGGCGCTCATGTGCACGAACCGGGACACCCCGGCACCTTTCGCCGCGGCCAGCAGGGTCCGGGTGCCGTCCGTATGAACTCGTTCGTAGGTCTGGTCGCCGACTTCGCTGATGATCCCGACGAGGTGAATCACGCCTTCGCAGCCGGCACAGGCGGCATCCAACGAAGCCGGTTCCAGCACGGAGCCCTTTACGAATTCAACCCCCTCGGAGGCGGG
>JBIIUN010000578.1:0-2861 GCA_044339945.1 Kapaibacterium sp. (SeqCode) | reverse complement strand
ATCTCGACCTTCATCGTTTGCGACTTCGCCTGGCCGAAGAGGCTGAACAGGTCGCCGAACGACGGCGGCAACGCGTAGGCGACCAAGTTCGCCGACTCGATGCCGGCCAACACCTTGGCCCGGGCGACCGCGGTGTCGAAATCACCCAATTCATCCACCAAGCCGAGCCCCAGCGCCGTGCTGCCCGACATGATCCGGCCGTCGGCGAAGTCCTCCCAGTTCGCCGCGAGTTCGCGGTAGCCGGCGATCTGTTCCTTCGCGTTGAGCTCGGCGGACCAGCCGCGGCCTTCGCGGATCACGCTTTTGAACCGGCGGAAGCTTTCGCCGACCATGTCGTTGAGGATCGCCTTCTCCTCGGGCAGCTCGTCCTCGGGCCGCTTCTCGCCGGAGAACATGTCCTTCAGCTTGCCGCTCTTCACCACGTCGGGCCGGACGCCGAACTTGTCCATCAGGCCGCGGTAATTGTAGCCGTGGAAGATCACCCCGATGCTGCCCGTGATCGTCAGCTCGTTGGCCACGATCCAGCGGCTCGCCGCACTGATGTAATAGCCACCGGAGGCGGCGAGCGAACCCATCACGGTAACCACTGGGATGGGGTTGGTCAGCTGGAACGCCCGCATGGCCTTGTAGATGTCGTCGCTCGCCAGCACCTCGCCGCCGGGGGAATCCATGCGCAGAACGATCGCCTTCACCCGGTCGTCTCCGGCCGCGCGGTCGAGCTGGTCCTTGAAGTGATCCACCATGGTCAGCCCCTCGTAGTTGATCGCCTGGCCGCTGATCACGCCACCGATGTCGAGCACCACGATCTTGTCGTCGGCATCGTTGTCTTCCATCACGACCTCGTGCAGGTGCGACGCCTTGCCGTGGTGGCCACCCGAGCCGGCGAGCGAAACCGCGGAGCCGACCGACTGGACCACGTTGCCCAGCAGGCTGCCTATCAGAAGGACGGTCACGATGACGCTGAAGATCAGCCAACCATTCCCGCGGCGGGCCGGACGTTCGGCCGGGCGGGGCGAGGCGACGGGGGCGGGAATGACCGGCGGCGGCACCGGCGGGTTCGGCAACGGAGGAGGCGTCAATCCATCAGGCATGGCGGCCGCAGGCTAGGAGAGCCGGCCCTGATGGCAAGCAGCCCGCGCAGCCGCCTACCCCGCCAAAGTGCTGACGGCATCTTGCCGGCAGTCCCGGGCAGCTCGCTCGACCCAGGGTTGGACTTGGTCGCGCCGGTGGAGGCTTGGTCGCAGCGCGGTCCCTGGCGCGCCGCGGTGGCGGGCTTGGCCTGCCAGGGCTGCGCCTTGGGGCTGCCTCCGGGCGAAGGAGCATCACACACCCTGCTCGCGGCCAACCTCGTCCTCTGCCGGCAAGATGCCGGCAGCACTTTGCTGGCGCCCGGCCCGTCCCCTGCCCCGGCTTGCATCCGGCTTTCCGCCGCCCAAGCTCGCGCCATGCAATCCCATCACGCTTACGTCGAACGCGTCGTTGACCTGCTGGATCCTTCCGCCAACCGCCTGTTCAACTGCACCGTCGAGGAAGCCCGCGCCAAGGTGCTTTCCGGCGACGCCGCGCAGGTCGCCGAGATCGACGGCTCGTTCGCCCTGCTCGCCCGCGACGGCAAGATGGTCCGCATGGCCCGCTCGCTCGACCGGCCGATGCGTTACTTCCTCGCCAAGCGCGCCGAAGGCCCGGCCCTCATCGTCGCGGACCGCATGGACGCCATTCACGCGCAGCTCGTGAAGGAGGGCCTCGCCGACCAGTTCCACCCCAGCTACACACGCATGGTGCCGGCGCATTACGTCGTCGAGATCCAGCTCATCGGCTGCCCCGACCCCGACCCGACCTACACGCGTTTCTTCACCCCCGAACGCAACTCGCTCCCCGCCGACCTCGACGAGATCGGCCGTCGTTACGTCGGCGCGCTGGCGGACGAGATCGCGAAGTGGCTGAAGCAGTTGGATGCCGTCCCCACGGATCCCTGCATCCCACAGGGAAGTGGGGCAGGCTTCCAGTCTGTCGCCGGGGCTTCCAGCCCCGGTCGGCTTCACGGGCTGGAAGCCCGTCCGACAGGCAAGGATGCCTGTCCCACTAGCCCGGCTTGGCGGCACCCTGTCGGCGTCGCCTTTTCCGGCGGCGTGGACAGCGGCCTCGTCTTCCTCACCACCTACTTCACGATGCGCCGGTTGGGGATGAATCCGGCCCGGCTGAAGGCCTTCACCCTCAGCTTCGGCGACGGACCCGACCTTGCCCAGGCCCGCGACTTCCTCGAACGCCTCGGCCTCGGCCTGTTCCTGGAGGAAATCCACGCCGACCCGACCGAACTCGACCCCGCCGAAGCCCTCCGAGTGCTGGAGGACTACAAGCCGCTCGATGTCGAATGCGGTGTCATGGGCATGGCGTTGTGCCGCGGCATCCGGCGGCGTTATCCCGACTGGAAGCACCTGCTCGACGGCGACGGCGGCGACGAAAACCTCAAGGACTATCCCATCGAGGAAAACCCCGAGCTGACCATCCGCTCGGTCGTCCACAACCTGATGCTCTACCACGAAGGCTGGGGCGTCGGCCGCATCAAGCACTCGCTCACCTACAGCGGCGGCCTGAGCCGCGGCTACGTGCGCACCTACGCGCCGGCGCGGAAGTTCGGCTTCGAAGGCTTCAGCCCGCTGATGAGCCGCGGCGTCATGGCCGTGAGCGAAGCCATCCCGTTCATCGACCTCACGCAATACGACGTGCCGACGCTCTACTCGCTCAAGGGCGAAGTCGTGCGTCGCGGCGTGAAGGCGCTGTTCGGCGTGGACATGCCCGTGTTCGAGAAACGCCGCTTCCAGCACGGCGCCACCCGCAAGGAAACCCTCCGCGCCAAGCTG
>JBIIUN010000006.1:0-32569 GCA_044339945.1 Kapaibacterium sp. (SeqCode) | reverse complement strand
CTGCGGCTTACGCCGAAGTCGCTGCTGACCCCGATGCTGACGCTGGTCGCGATCGTGAGCCATTCCGCGGGGGACACCGGGTTCGTGCTGGTGGTGCCGCTGGGCGGGGTGGTGTTCGCGGCGGCCGGCCGGCATCCGGTGGCCGGCATCGCGTGTGCGTTTGCCGGCGTCGGCGGGGCGCTCAGCGCGTCGTTCCTGCCCTCGGCGCTGGATCCGTTGATCCAATCGTTCACCCAGACGGCGGCGCAGATCCTGGAGCCGGGCCGGACCGTGAACCCGCTGTGCAACTGGTATTTCATGAGCGCCGCGAGCGTGATGGTGCTGCTGGTGTCCTGGTTCCTCACCGACTGCGTCGTTGAGCCCAGGCTAAAGGCCAGCCTGCCCGTGGATGCCGCGGGCACCGGTCCGCAGTGGGAACCGCAGACGCCGGCGGAACACCGCGGTTTCCTGGCCGGCTTGGCGGGCTTCGTCGCGCTCACGGTGTTCTTTGGCCTGGCGTGCGTCCCGGCCTCGTCGCCCTTGCGCGCGGCCGACGGAACCCTGACGGGCTCCGGTTCGCCGCTCATGGAGGCCCTGGTCGTGCTGATCGCGCTCGCGTTCCTCGTGCCCGGCATCATCCACGGTTACGTCGCCGGCACGGTGAAGAACCACCGCGACATCATCCAGGGCATCGCCAAGTCGATGAACACGATGGGCTACTACCTGGTGATGGCGTTCTGCGCGGCGCAGTTCGCGTATGTCTTCCGCGAGAGCAACCTCGGCGCGCTGCTGGCGATCAAGGGCGCCGCGACCCTGCGGGAACTGGACCTGCCGGGCGGCGTGACCATCGGCGGCATCATCGTGCTCTCGACCGGGGTCAACCTGTTCATCGGTTCCGCCTCGGCGAAGTGGGCGCTGCTCGGGCCGATCCTCGTGCCGATGCTGATGCAGCTCGGCTTCGCGCCGGAGTTCACCCAGGCAGCCTACCGCGTGGGTGATTCCAGCACCGATATCATCACGCCGCTGATGCCGTATTTCCCGCTCATCCTCGCCTACTGCCAGCGGTATGCGAAGCCGGCCGGCATCGGCACGCTGATCTCCGCGATGCTGCCCTATGCGCTGTGTTTCCTGACCCTGTGGTCGCTCCTGCTGCTGGCCTGGTGGGGGCTGGACCTGCCCTTGGGCATCCAGTCCCGCTACCGGCTGTGAGGCCCGCGGCTGGGATTGGTTTGACGGATTGGGCCGTCGTTTCGGCCGGATGGCGATTTGGGCTTTGAGCTTTTCGGAACGACGCCGCCAAGGTGCCTGCGTCCCATGACGCGCCCGCCGAAAGTTGCCCTGCTCATCGAGACGTCGAACGCCTACGCCCGCGAATTGCTCCACGGCGTCCGCGAATGGCTGCGGCACCACGGGCCCTGGACCATCTTCCTCGCCGAGGCCGGCCGCGGCGCCGAGCCGCCGGCCTGGCTCAAGGGCTGGAAAGGCGATGGCATCATTGCCCGCATAGAGACCCCGGCGATTGCCAAGGCCGTGGCCTCTGCCCGCCTGCCCGCGGTGGACGTCAGCGCGGCCCGCCTGTTGCCGGAGCTGCCGTGGCTGGAGACCGACGACCGGGCGATCGCCCACACCGCGGCGGAACACCTGCGCGAACGCGGCTTCCGCGAATTCGCCTACGTGGGCGACGATCGCTTCAAGTGGTCGCGCTGGCGGCACGACGCCTTTGCCGAGCACCTGACCAAACACGGGCTCCGGTGCTGGGACTTCGCCAGCGTGGCCGGCACCGTCCACGCCGCGGAGGACGCCGACTGGGAAGGCGAGCTCGCCGCGCTCATGCGCTGGCTCAAGTCGCTGCCCAAGCCCCTCGGCGTGTTCGCCGGCTACGACATCCGCGGCGTGCAGGTGCTCGAGGCCTGCCGCCGGCTCGAGGTGGCCGTGCCCGACCAGGTGGCGGTGCTCGGCGTGGACAACGACGAACTGCTCTGCGACCTCGCCGACCCGCCGCTCTCCAGCGTCATTCCCGACGTGCGTCGCACCGGCTACGAGGCCGCCTCGCTGCTCGACCGGATGATGCGCGGCGAAAAGCTCCGCGGCGAAGGCCGGCTGTTCGTCCCGCTCGGCGTCGCCACCCGGCAGAGCACCGACGTCGTGGCCGTGGCCGACCGGCACATCTCGACGGCCGTGCGGTTCATCCGCGAACACGCCTGCAACGGCATCACAGTCGCCGACCTGGTGAAGCAGGTGCCCCTGTCGCGGCGGGTGCTGGAGACGAGGTTCCAGAAGCTGCTCGGCCGTTCGCCGCACGAGCAGATCATGGCCGTGAAGCTGGACCGGGTGAAACGGCTGCTGTCCGAAACCGACCTGTCGCTGGCCATCATCGCGGACCGCACCGGCTTCAAGCACGTGGAATACCTGAGCGTGGCGTTCAAGCGGCAGGTGGGCGTCACCGCGAGCGAATACCGCGCCGGCAAACGGAGCTAAATCGCCGGCACGACCACGCGCAGCGCTTTGGGCCGCAGCGAGATGTCCGCGGGCAGTTCGCCCACGTTGTCGCCTTCGAGGTGGATTGGCAGCGGGTCCGGCGAGGTCAGCGAAAGCCGGTCGCCGCGCAGGTGAACCACGTCGCGACAGCGGGCGAAATCGTCGCGTAGTAAGGCCGGAAAGATCCGGGCGACCGCGAACCACGTCATGCGCGGCACCAGCGCCACGTCGAGCTGGCCGTCGTCCAGCCGGGCGTGTGGGAACACCGGGAAGCGGCCGCCGAGGAACCGGCCGTTGCCGACCGCGACCAGTTCGCCGGTTTGTGTTTGGCCGCCGACCGTGACGGTCACGCGTGGCCGCGGCCCACGCATCGCGAGCACACAGGCCCACACGTAGGCGAGCGGCCCGAGCTTCTTCTTGAGCTTCCAGTTCACGAGTCCGATTGCGCGGGAATCGAGGCCCGCGCCGGCCATCTGGACGAAGGCCCGGGTCTGGCGCGCGCCGGTCGGACCAAACTCGGCCAAGGGCAAATCAATCGTGCGCTCGGTGCCCCGTCGCACGACGTCCCAGGCGCCGGCAAAGTCGGCCGGCACGCCGAGCTCCTTGGCGAAGACATTCACGGTGCCCAGCGGCAGCACGGCCATCCGGGCCCGGTCGGCGCCGGCATCCACCAGGCCGTTGAGCACCTCGTTGACCGTGCCGTCCCCGCCGGCCGCCACGACTGTCTCGCAGCCTTCGCGGACCAAATTGGCCGCCAACTCCCGGGCGTGGCCGGCGTGCTGGGTCGGTTCCAGCCGGGCCTGGCGTTTCAGGTCGTCCAGTTGCCGGCGCAGGTGGCGCGCCTTGTCGCCGCGGGCGGTGGGATTGAAGATGACGGCGATCACGGGCACGGATCAGAAGCGGGCCACGGTGAAGGAGTGTTCAAACCAGAGTCCGTTCAACTCGAACTGGAGCCGGTTTTCGTCGAGGCCCGGTTCACCCGCGAAGCCGCCGGCGAACCAGTGGAACACGTTGCGCTCGCGGACGAGCCCGCACAGCTCCTCGAACATCTCCGGTTCGAGCCCGATGAGCCCGTAGCGATTCCGGCGGAAGTCCTCCTTCTTCATCGTGCGCAGCAGCGCCTCGCCGTCGGCGGGCGAGGGTTGCACGACCCAGATCTGCGCGTCGGGACACTTCACGGCGAGCTTGTGGAGCTTTGCCGGGCTACAATCGCCGCACTCGACCCAGAGCAGCGGCCGCATGTCGTAGCCGAGTTCCGCGAGGTCGGGCACGAAGGGAATCGCGTCGTTGCCCACGTCGGTCTGGACCTGGAGGCGTTCGCGGTAGAACAGGACCCAGCCGATGAACTTGAGCACGATGTGGCGGACCGATTCGTTCGGCCCGAGGCCGAACAGGACCTTGTGCGGCAGCGGGCGGCGACGGTCGTCACTGGTGCAATGAAACGTGAACTTCGCGGCCAAGCGGGCCGACGATGAAAAGGCGCGCCGGGAAAGCCAGTGTCTAGTTGGGGCGATGGAACGGGGTCGACGGCGAATCTGGAAGGCAGGAAAGCAGGAAGGGGCAAGCGAGGAAGCGGGCGAGGGCGGCACCTCGTCGCTGGGTTCACCGCGCGGTTTGGAGCAGGGGTGGTGGCGCCATTTTCGTTCCTGCTTTCCTGCCTTCCAAATTCACTCCCGCCCAAGGTGGAACACCTCCGGCAGTTCGCGGGCGACCGGGCTGTCATCGGCGTTGGCCGGCATGATTTCCCGCATGTGCGCCCACCAGCGACGGCAGACGTCCGTGTGCGCGATGGCCTGCCACTGGGCTTCGTCGGCGAACTCAACGTAGGCGAACAGCTGCCGCGTCTCCGGGTGCAAGAAGATGGAATAGGTATGCACGCCGTGGGCGCGCAGCGTCGCCTCCAACTCGGGCCAGATGGGCTGGTGCCGGCGCGCGTATTCGGCTTCCTGACCGGCGTGGACAGACAGAACGAATGCCTTGCGAATCATGGCGACAGCCTGCGCGGAGTCCGCTCCACTGCCGAGCTAGGACCGCGACTCTCTGAGTCGCGAGTATGGCACGAGCAATCGTCCCAACCGCCTACCGCGCTGGGCCACCCAGCAGGCGGGAAAAGCGGCTGCACGCCTCCGCCCAAGCGGCCGCGACTTCGGGTCGCGGTTCGAAACGGATCACGTCCTCCGAGCGACGCACGACCTCGCGGAGTTGTCCGACGGATCCCAGTTCACCCAGCGCCTTGGCCTGCACCAGCACATTGCCCATCACCGTTGCCTCGACCGGACCGGACAGCACCGGCAACTGGCAGGCGTCGGCGGTGAGCTGGTTCAGCAAACGGTTTCGGGAACCGCCGCCCACGACGTGGACGACGCGGATGGTTTCGCCGCCGAGTTCCTCCAGTTGCTTCAGGACGGCGGCGTATTTGAGCGCGAGACTTTCCAGGACGCAGCGGATCAGCGCGCCTTCGTCCCCGGGGACCGGCTGGTTTGTCTCGCGGCAATACGCCTGGATTTCCGCGGGCATGTCGGCGGGATTGAGGAAACGCGGATCGTCCGGGTCGACGAACGAACGCAGCGGCGGGGCCGCTTCGGCGAGGGCGGTCAGCTGGGCGTAGTCGTCCGGGCCGCCGCGTTGCGCGAAGGCCTGCCGGCACCGCTGGACCAACCATAGGCCCATCACGTTCTTGAGCACGCGCCAGGTTCCGTCCACGCCGCCCTCGTTGGTCACGTTCAATTCCAGCGCACGCGGCGAGAGCAGCGGCGCGGGCGACTCGATACCGACCAGCGACCACGTGCCGGAGCTGATGTAGGCCCAGTCGGTGCGGCCGGAATGGGCCGTGGGCACCGCGGCGACGGCCGAGCCGGTGTCGTGCGTGGCCGGGGCGATGACCGGGATGCGTCGCAGGCCGGTCAGTTCGGAAACCGAGGCGCGCAATTCGCCGACGCGGGTGCCGGGCGGAACCAGTTCGGGCAGGCAATGGGTGGGCAATCCCAGCCGCCGGAGCAATTCGACCGCCCAGGTCCGGCGCATGGGATCGCAGAACTGCGTGGTGGTTGCGTTGGTGAACTCGGCGACCCGGCTACCGCACAGACACCAATTCAGCCAGTCCGGCATCATCAGAGAGGTGCTGGCTCCTGCGAACACCTCGGGACTGGTCGCGAAGTGCGCCTGCCACTGGTAGAGCGTGTTGATCTCCAGGAATTGCGCGCCGGTCGCGGCGAAAATGTCCGCGCGCGGGACTTGTTGCAGCGTCGCGGCGAGGCGGCCGCGAGTCCGGGCATCGCGGTAGCAGAAGGGCAACCCGAGCAGTTCGCCGGACTGCGACAGGAGAACGTAATCCAGGCCCCAGGTGTCCACGCCCACCGACACGATGCGGTCGCCGAACCGGCGCGCGGCGACGCCCAGGCCTTGTTGGATTTCCTGCCAGAGCCGCGGCGAATCCCAACGCAAGGTGCCGGCCAGCGAAATGGGTCCGTTCGGAAAACGATGCAGCTCCTCCAGCGTGAGGAGTGCGCCGTCCCAGCGGCCGGCCATAACGCGACCGCTTTCCGCACCGAGGTCGATCCCGAGATAGACTTGGTCAGCCATGGAAGTGGGGTGAACAATGTAGGCAGGAAGGGTCCGTGGTGAATTCGGAAATCTCCGCCCGGACGCCCGGCCTACGCGTTGACGCGCTGGCGACCGGTGCTTGCCGGTATTGCCGGTGCCCCGTATCACGCCGCGGCTGCTCGCTCCGATGTCTGCTTACGCCAACGATTCCGGCCGATTGCCTGCCGTGCTGCATTGCGAACCCGCCACTGGCGCGTTGCGGGTCGCGGCGCTGACGCTGCTAGACCGGCTCCTGGTCGCGGTGCATCGCGCCGGCTGCGGACCCATCCGGGTCGTGTGCGCAGGAGAGTTGCCGGAACTGATGCGCAGCCGGGCGTTGGGCGTGGCTTTCGAATTGGTGCGGGACACGCCGCCGCTGAACGGACCGACGTTGATCGCGACGACCGGGCAATTGGTGCAAGCCGGGGACGTCCGGGCGGCGAAGGAGGCTCGGGGGCGCTTGGTGACCACCGACGGCCGGCCGATGCCGGTCGGGGTGGCGAGCCGTTGGGAAGGCTCCGTGGCCGCGAGTCTGGAATCCGCGCCCACTCTGACGGCGACCGGGGTGGCGAAGATCGTTTCCAATTTGGCCGATGCGCAGGTGGCGGAGCGCGCCCTGTGGGCATCGCTGAACAGTTCGTCCGATGGATTCGTCGACAAGTGGTTCAACCGTCCGGTCGGTCGGCCGCTGTCGAAGCTCATCATCCACACCCCGATCACGCCAAACCAGGTTTCGGTGGCGTCCATTGTCATTGGCGTGGTCGCGGGCGTGTTGTTCGGGCTGGGCCAGCATCTCTGGTCGGTGGTGGCCGGCGTGCTGTTCCAAATCTCTGCCATCGTGGATTGCGTGGATGGCGACGTCGCACGCTCGGTGTTCAAGGAATCACCGCTCGGCAAATGGCTGGATCTCGTCGGTGACCAGGTGGTCCACGCGGCGGTGTTTGCGGGCATCGCGGTCGGACTCTGGCGCAGCGGATTGAGCGGGCCGTTCCTCTGGCTGGGCGGATCGGCGGTTTTGGGCGGGCTGATTGCGTTTGTGGTCGTCGTGCGAGGCATGACCAAGAAGGGCGAACCCAACCGACGGCTCCAGAAACTCATTGATGGCGCCACCAGCCGCGACTTCTCGGTGCTCGTGCTGGCCTTGGCCTGCCTGAATCACTTGGAGTGGTTCCTTTGGATGGCAGCCATCGGCAGCCACGCGTTTTGGGTCCTTGCGCTGGGTTTGCAGTTGTTCCCGGGGAAGGCGGCGGAATCCGCGCGATGAAGGTCGCCTTCAAGCTCCTCCTCTTCGGCGTTGGGCTCGCCCTGTTCGGCTGGTATGTGCGGCGGGTCGGCGTGGCGGAAATCGCCTCGGCGCTCCGGCAGTTGGGCTGGGCCGCGCCGCTGGTGCTCGTGCCGTATGGCGTCGTGTATCTGGTGGATTGCCTGGGCTGGCGTTGGACGTTGCCGGCGCAGCTGCCGCTCGGCTTCTGGTCCCTGCTGCGCATCCGCTGGGCCGGCGAGGCGGTGAACAATGTCGTGCCCTCCGCCTATGTCGGCGGCGAGGCGGTGAAGGTGTTCCTGCTTGGGCAACGAGGCGTGCCGGGTCCGGTCGCGACATCGGCCGCCATCGTTTCCAAGTCCGCCCAGACCGTGGCGCAGATCGGTTTCATTGCGCTGGCGGCGCTGGCGTTGCTGCTGATCGCCCCGAATCAACCCGGCCTGAAGCCCGCCCTGGCGGTGGTCCTGATCGGCGGTTCGGCCACGGTCGCCCTGCTCTTCTGGCTGCAACGACGCGGCGTCTTCCGAAGCTTCTTGGGCCTCGCGGACCGGTTCCAACTCGCCCAGACGTGGCTCCGCGGCCGGCGAACGGGCTGGCTGGAAACGGACCGGACCATCGGGACGTATTACCGCGAACACCGCGGTCGGTTCCTGGCGAGTGTGGCGTCGTATCTCGGCGGCTGGCTGTTGGATTCCGTGGAGATCTACGTGGTCGCGCACCTGCTGGGACAACCGATCAACCCGTTGCAGGCCATCGCCGTCGAGGCGTTTACCGGCGTGGCCAAGATCATGGGCATGTGGATTCCCGGCGCGCTCGGGGTGCAGGAAAGCGGCCTGCTGCTGGCCGGGCGATGGGCGGGTTTGCCGGAGCCGTTCTGCCTCGCCTATGCGGTGCTCCGCCGCGGACGTGAGGCCGTATTTGTCGGCATCGGCGGGCTGTTCCTGTATGCCAGCCACGTCCAGATTGGCTCGGTTCTTTCGCGGCGGCCAGACGAGTCAATGTAGCCAAACGGAAACGGGGCTGTTACAATCTGGTTCCGTGAATGCGATCATCTACGCCGCCGGCCGGGCGACCCGGCTGGGACCCGCCTTTGCCGAACGTCCGAAGATCCTGCTCGAAGTGGGCGGGCGCACGTTGCTGGATTGGCACGCGGAACGGTTGGCCGAAGTGGGTGTGGAGAACCTATATTTGGTAACCGGCCACCGGCGCGAACAGATCGCCGCGGTGTTGCCGGAGCTTTCCGCCAAGCACGGCCTCCGGATCTACGAACTACACAACCCGGACTTCACCGAGGGCAGCGTGGTGTCGATGCACGTTTCGTTGGGTGTCCTGGAGCCGTCGCGAGAAACGGTCCTGATCATGGACGGCGACGTGATCTACGATCCCGAGTTGCTCCGCCGGCTGGTGCGTTCGCGTTACGCCTCCGCCGGCCTGATTGATTTCAGCTACCGCGACGTGGATGACGATCCGGTCATGGTGCCCTTCCGGGAGGGGCACCCCGTGGATTTTGTGAAGCAGTGGCAGGGCGAAGCCGACCGCATTGGTGAATCGGTCGGATTCTTCAAGTTCGCGGCGGAACACATTCCCGCCCTAGTGGAAAAGACCCGGCGTCGCATGGCCGGCCTAAGCCGACGCGATTCGCTCGATGACGTGCTGCGCGAGGCGGTGAAGTCCGGCGTGGTCGGCTTCGAGGAGATCACGGGCCTGCCGTGGACCGAGATCGATTTCCCGCACGACTTGGAATATGCGCGGAACGAAGTGATTCCGGCGCTGGCGGGCAGGGCGTCGGCCCGCTGATTGGCCCGCGCCGCTTCAGGCCTTCTTCCCGTAAATCTGTTCCGGCGTTTCCAGCTGGGCTTCGGTGACCTTCCAGCCCTCGCCGTCGAGGCTGCGGAAGAAGCAGCTCTGGTAGCCCTCGTGGCAGGCGGCGCCGGTCTGTTCGACCTGGATCAGCACCGTGTCACCGTCGCAATCGAACGACAGGTCCTTCACGACCTGCACGTGGCCGCTGGATTCGCCCTTCATCCAGAACTTCTGGCGCGAGCGGCTCCAGAACCAAGTCTTGCGCGTCTCGATGGTCTTCTCCAGCGAGGCGCGGTTCATCCAGGCCATCATGAGCACCCGGCCGGTGGACTGCTGCTGGATGATCGCCGGGATGAGGCCGTCGGCGTTGAACTTGAGCTGATCGAGGAAATTCATGTCAGGCGGGGCAAGGTTAACGGGTCGGCAGAAAGGTGAACAGCACGGCGGCGAGGATGCAGGCAAAGGCCGCGAGGTGATTCCACTGCGGCTTGGTCTGGAAATAGAAGAAGGCGAAGGCGATGAACACGGCCAAGGTGATGACTTCCTGGGCGATCTTGAGCTGGTAGAGCGAGAAACGTTCCGAACCGAAGCGATTGGCGGGCACGGCGATGCAGTATTCGAGGAAGGCGAGTCCCCAGCTCGCCAGGATCGCCACCCAGAGCGGCTGGTGTTCCTTGAACTTGAGGTGCCGATACCAGGCAAACGTCATGAAGATGTTGCTCAGGAACAGCGCCACGAACGGGAACCACTTGGATTGCAGGAGGGCGTTCACGGGGGTTGCGGGCGGGTCAGCGGACCAGGCGGCGAACCGGGATGTTTCGTTGGGCGAGGTAGTCCTTCACCTGGCCGACGGTGAACTCGCCGAAGTGAAAGATGCTCGCGGCCAGCACGGCATCCGCCTTGCCGGCCAACAGCACCTCGGCCATGTGCTCCAGCGTGCCGGCACCGCCGCTGGCAACCACGGGCACGCCCACGGATTCGCTGACGCGGGCGGTGATGACGAGGTCGAAGCCCTTCTTGGTCCCGTCGGCGTCGATGGAGTTCAGCACGATCTCGCCGGCGCCCAATTCCACCGCCTGTTTCGCCCAGGCGACGGCTTCGAGTCCGGTGGCTTCGCGGCCGCCCTTGGAAAAGACCTCCCAGCGGTCGGGGGCAACTTTCTTGGCGTCGATGGACACCACAATGCACTGCGCGCCGAACTTCTCCGCGCCCTGCCGAATAAGGTTGGGATTGGCGAGCGCGCTGGAATTGATGCTCACCTTGTCCGCGCCGGCCTGGAGCATCGTGCTCATGTCCTCGCGGGTGCGGATGCCGCCGCCGACGGTCAGGGGCATGAAGCAACGATCTGCGGCGCGTTCGATCACGTCGATCATGGAACGGCGGCCGTGGGCGCTGGCGGTGATGTCAAAGAACACCATCTCGTCCGCGCCTTGGTCGTTGTAACGCACCGCAAGCTCGACCGGGTCCCCGACGTTGCGCAGGCCGCCGCTCTCGGCCCGGCCGAACTGCACACCGCGAGTGACCTGTCCGTCATGGACATCAAGACAGGGAATGACACGCCGGGCTAACATGATGCTAGGAAGGGGAATAATTCGCCGGGAAAAAACAGAAAAGCCCGCCGGAGGGGCGGGCTTTACGATCAGATCGTTCGCAAATCACGCCAAGCCGAACTTGCCGTCACCGTGATTCTTGAAGGCCTTGTCCGAATACAGCAGCGTGTTCAGGGAATTGGTCGGGTCCTTGGCCGTGAAGACGTAGCCGAGCTTGGCGACCGCCTTGAGGATCTCGGGCTTGGTCAGGGCTTTTTCCGCGAGCGCCTGGGACACCGCGGCCTTGAGTGAAACGCTGTTCTTGGCGCGTTTCCGGCCGCCGGTGGCGGCCTTCACCTTGGCCGCGGGGGCTGCGACCGGGCTCGCCTCGCCGAGGGCGGTGTTAATCTTGGCCAATTCAGCCTCGAGAGTGGCCTTGCGCTTGAGCAGGGACTCACGGAGCGAAACATACTGCTTCAACGGATCGCGTTTCATTTCCGGCGCAGCTTATACCAGTTGTCTTAGGTCGCAAGGTATTAGAACTCGGACGTGAGGCCCGGAGTCCGCCAGTGCCGATCCGCAGGGGGCAATTGCCGTGGTTGCAACGCGCCGACAAGTTTTGGCAACGCGCCGTTAGCGCAGCGGCCCGGCGCTGTGGCAGCGTTGGGAAATGAAGTGCAAGCAACACCTCACCGGCGGGTTGGCAGCAGCGGGTTTGGCCTCCGTCGCGGGTTGGGCCCAGGTGCCGGCGCCCACGGGCGAAACGAATGTGCCGACGGTGCTCGAAACGATCGTCGTGACCGCGGAAAGCGAGTCCCAGGCGTTGGTGCAGGAACCCTTTCTGCCCGACGTGCTGGGCGAGCGGATCTTTGCGGGCAAGCGGACGTCGGTGATCGATTTGGATGCGTTCCCGCGGGTGCAGGCCAACAACTACCGCCAAGCCTTGGCCCTCACTCCGGGGCTGCTGTTTTCGGAGGAAACGACGCCGCTGGTGAGCCTCGGTTACCGCGGGATCGGCGAGCCGCACCGGTCCCAATTCCTGCAGGTGTTGCAGGACGGGGTGCCGATCCACGCGGATCCATTCGGTTATCCGGAGGCTTACTTCACGCCGCCACTCGATGTGGTCGACCGGGCGGAATTCATCCGCGGCGGCGGTTCGCTGATGTATGGGCCGCAGCCTGCCGGCGCGCTGAATTATGTGACCCACCAGCCGCGCCGGGACCGGGAGTTCTCCGGCCGATCGCAGCACGTGCTCGGCAGCGACGGCCTGTATTCCACCTACAACGCCGTGGACGGCACGGTCGGGCGGCTGGGTTACCTGGCCTACTTCAACCACCGGCAGGCCGACGGATTCCGTGCGGCCAACAGCGACTACCAACTGGACGGCGGGCATTTCAAATTGGTGCTGGATGCGGACCGCGATTCGCGGTGGACCTTGGCCCTCGACGCCTACGAGGAAAACCATGGCGAACCGGGTGGCCTGGGTTTCGGCACCGGACCGAATGACGCCAATTACTTCGCGGACCGCGACCAAGCCAGCCGGTTGAACGATCGGTTCGCCCTTCGCCGCTACGTTCCTTCGCTCGAATACCAACTGACGGCCAATGACCGCACCTCCCTGAGCGTGAAGACTTGGGGCGGCTATTATGAACGCTACAGCCGGCGGCAGCGGGGCGGCGGCTTCGGCACCCGGCCGAATGGGGCCAATGCGAACTCCAACGACATCGAGCGGCAGGAATTCTACTCGTTCGGGCTGGAACCTAGGATCCGCCACGATTGGGAGGCTTGGAATGCCGGTCATACGCTGGCCGCGGGCTTCCAGTTTTACCGGCTCGACTCACCCCGCACTGATGTCCGGGGAGCCACGGCGACGGCCACGACCGGCGTGTTGCAACGGGATGCGCAGAGGGAGGTCTACTACGGCTCCCTGTTCGTGGAGAATCGGTTCGTCTTCGGCCGCCTGTCGGTGACCCCGGGATTCCGCCTGGAAAACGTCGCGCAGGATTTGGCCGTCCGGAACTTCGACGCCTCCACCGGTGCGTTCGTCAATGACCGGGCGAAGGACAAGCTCGATACTGAACCGCTCTTCGGACTTGGGGCGGCTTTTGACCTGCAGCCGAGGATTCAGCTCTATGGCAATGTGTCCCAGGGCTACCGCACCACGGTGTTCACCGAGTCGCTCATTCCCACGCCGGCGGCGACTTTGGACCAAGATTTGGATCCGCTGAAGAGTTGGTCCTACGAGGCGGGTTTTCGGGGCAATCCGGAGCCTTGGTTGACCTGGGATACCAGCCTGTTCCTCGTCGACTTGGACAACAAGTTTGGCGGCACCGTCGTGGCCGGCGGCGTGACCTCGCTGCGCAATGTCGGGCGGACCGTCAACCGGGGCTGGGATGCCGCCGTCCAATTTGACCTTGTGGGGGCGCTCGACAACTGGCGGGGAACCGAAAACGCGAGTTCCTTCGGCTCGTTCGACCTTTACGGCAATGTGACGTTGCTCGACGCGGAGATTCGCGGCGGAACATTCGGTGGCATGACGCCCCAATATGCCCCGGATTATCTGCTGCGAACCGGCGTCATCTACCGCTGGCAACAGCGCCTGAAACTGGCCTTTCTGGGCACGTTTGTGGCGGATCATTTTGCCACGGACGACGAAAACCCTTCTAGGCTCGTTCCTGCCTACATGACTTGGGACCTGACCTTGGAATGGGCGGTCATTCCCGACCGGTTACGGCTGCTGGCCGGCATAAACAACATTTTCGACGAAGACTACTACGCCCGCATCCGCAGCGATGGCATTGACCCGGCCTATGGGCGGAACTTTTACGCCGGTGCCTCCCTGGAGTTCTGAAGCCGCCAAGCCGCTCCAACCGGGGCGGGCGCCCTTCCTTGCCGGGCCAAATCCAGTTTTCCCAACGTTTCGCCCCATTTTTGGGCGGCAATGGCCGGTCTGGAAAACGAATGCTTGCGCCGATTGCCGCGCTTGTGATTTTTTTCACGAGCTGTTCGCGGGCGCAGTTTCCTACCCTAGTCCGGGCTGGTGTGGACTGGCTAATCCGTTGGATTAGGGACCGAAAACTTAGTTTTTGGCTGGAAACCGTGTCTGAGCGACGGCGGCTAAGGCTTCCCGCCCGATCCGCCGAAAGACAGGAATCTCGTCCGAAGCGGAGCTCGAAATCGAACTGACTGCGGTGACTGGTGCCCGAGGGGCCGGCGCCGCGGATAACTTGTTGACCGATGCCACAGATTTTTCCCAAGTGGGCCAACCAACTGGCACCCAAGCTCGGCTTGATCGCCGTGCTGGCCGGCACCGTGGCGATGGCGGGCGTCACCTACTACCTGACGCCCAAGTATACCCGCGTCGGTTACCAGCCGAAGCAGCCGGTGGCGTTTTCCCACAAGGTTCACAACGAGCAGCTCGGGATCGACTGCCGGTATTGCCACAACAACGTCGACAAGTCGTGGTTCTCGAACATCCCGGCGGCGTCCACGTGCATGAATTGCCACAGCCTCGTCCTCAAGGATGATCCGCGGCTGGCGTTGGTCCGGGAGTCGTATAGTTCCGGCAAGCCGATTCCTTGGGTGCAGATCCATAAGGTGCCGGATTACGTCTACTTCAACCACTCGGTGCACGTAAACCGGGGCATCTCCTGCGTGCATTGCCACGGCGAGGTCAACCAGATGGACGAGGTCCAGCACGCCAAGCCCCTTTCGATGTCCTTCTGCCTCGACTGTCACCGTGCCCCCGACCAGAAGATCCGCCCCGTGGATCTGGTTACCCAGCTCGACTGGAAAGGGCAGGTCGACGGCAAACAACTGGTCCATGACTGGAAGGTCCAGCCCGGCCAAAGCTGCTCCACCTGCCACCGCTGATTTCCCCGGCCCGAAACGCTGATGAAGACGATCCCACCGCCTTGCCCCGAGCCGGAAACCGGCCCGAAATACTGGCGTTCGCTCGCCCAGCTCAATGAAACGCCGGAAGTCCGGCAATGGATTGAGCAGGAGTTTCCCGCCGGCGCCAGCCTTGCCCCCGAGGGCGAGACCCGCCGCGACTGGATGAAGCTCATGTCCGCCAGCTTCCTGCTGGCCGGCCTGGGCGGCGTCGGCGCCGGTTGCCGCCGTCCCGAGGAGCAGTTCCTGCCATTCGGCAAACAGCCCGAAAACTACGTCCACGGCGGCTGGCAATACTACGCGAGTGCTTTCCCGATCCGTGGGACTGCGGTGCCGGTGCTGGTCAAGTCCACCGATGGCCGGCCGGTCAAGGTGGAGCCCAACGACAAGCATCCCGCCTCCTTCGGCACCGATGCCCTCGTCCAAGCCTCGATTCTCGGCCTTTACGATCCCGACCGGGCTCACCGGCACCTGCTCAACGGGAACGACGCCAAGGCGACCGCGGTGCAGGATGGCTTGGCCGTCCTCGCCAAGAAATTCGCCGGCACTGCCGGTGAAGGGCTCTTCATTTTGGCGGAACGCAGCAGTTCGCCCACCCGGGCGCGGTTGCAGGGTCAATTCGCCGAGAAGCTGTCCAAGGCCCGTTGGGTGAATTACGAACCCGTGGACTTTGCGGTCGCCCGCGTCGCCGCCTCGACGGCCTTTGCCGCGGATGTGCAACCGGCCTACAAGCTGGAAGCGGCCAAGCGGGTGCTCTCGTTGGATGCCGATTTCCTCGGTTCGGAGCTTGAATCCGCCCGTTACGGCCGCGGATTTGCCCGGAACCGTAAGCCCGGCGAAAACATGAACCGGCTCTACTCCGTGGAGTCGCTCATGACCCTGACCGGCGGCCAGGCCGATCACCGCCTGCGGGTGAAGCCGAGCGACGTGGTCAAGGTGGCGGCCCAAGTGGCAAGTTTTGTAATCACGGGCGGGGAATTGGGTGCTGCGCTCAAGGCCTTGGCCCAAGGCTCGCCGGCACCGGCCAAATGGGCCGAGGAATGCGCGAAGGACTTGGCTTCCAAGAAGGGTGAAGCCGTCGTGTTGGCCGGCTATGCCCAACCGCTGGCGGTGCAGCTGATCGCCTTGGCGTTGAATGAGGCGCTGGGCGCTCTCGGCAAGACGGGGGAACTGCATAAGGCCGAGCAACCGGTCGATTCGGGCACGATTTTGGATCTGGCCGCCGCCCTGAAATCCGGTGCGGTCGACACGCTGATCATTCTCGGGGGGAATCCGGCCTACAATGCCCCGGCCGATGCGGATTTTGCCAACCTCGCCAAGAACGCGAAAACGATCGTTCGTTTGGGTGCATTCGAGGACGAGACGGCCGGTCTCCGCGCCAAGGAAGCCACGTGGCATCTGGCCGCGGCACACTATCTCGAATCATGGGGCGATGCCCGCAGCAGCGACGGCTCGCTGGTGCCCGTCCAGCCGCTGATCGAGCCGCTTTTCGGTGGCCTGACCGAGCTGGAAGTGCTTGCCCGCCTCCTCGGCGCGGAAAAGCCCTCCGCCTACGAACAGGTGCGCGAGACCTTCAAGGGGCTCGCCGGGGCGGATGAGAACGCCTGGAAGAAGTTCCTGTTCCAAGGTTTCTTGGACGACAGTGCCTCGAAGCCCGTGGGTGCCGCTCTGGACGCTGGCAAGGTGGCGGCCGAACTCGCCGCCTACAAGCCGGCCAAGGCGGACGGCTTCGAGGTGATCATTGCCCGCGATTCCAAGTTGGACGACGGCCGTTACAACAACAACGGCTGGCTGCAGGAACTGCCCGACGCGATCACCAAGGTGACTTGGGAAAACGTGATCCAAGTTTCGCCCAAGACCGGCAAGGAGTTGGGACTGAGCGGAGGCGAAAAGGCCTCGGACAATGCCCAAGCGCACGACGGTCAATACAACCAGACCTTCGTCAAGATCACGGTCAATGGCTCCTCGATCGAAGGGCCCGTGTGGATTCAGCCTGGTCTCGCTGATGGAGTGGTGGCGGTGACGCTCGGCTACGGGCGCAAGGTGACCGGCCGAGTCGGGCGCGGCTGCGGTTTCGACGCCTATCCGCTGTTCAAGACGGCCACCCGGCATCTGGTGACTGGGGCCAAGGTTGAGAAGGTCTTCCGCAAGCAATACCTTGGCGTCACCCAGGAACACGGCCTGATGGAAGGCCGCCCGGTGATCCGCGAGGCGAATTTGGCCCAGTTCAACGCGAAGCCCGATTTCGCGAAGAACATGGATCTCGACGCGCACCTGCCGCACTTCGTGCCGAAGAATCCGGACGGTTCGCTGAAGAACATTTACACGCACCCCTACAAGGCGAATCCCTTCACGAAATCGGAGATTCACCAGTGGGGAATGACCGTGGATCTGGGGAGCTGCACGGGGTGTTCCGCGTGTGTGATCGCCTGTCAGGCCGAGAATAACATCCCCATCGTCGGCAAGGCGCAGGTCATGCGTGGCCGCGAGATGCACTGGATGCGCATCGACCGGTATTACAGCCACGAGCCGACCGCGGGCATCACCACAGAGTCGGCGGCGGACGATCCTCAGGTCGCCGTGCAGCCGATGTTCTGCCAGCACTGCGAAAGCGCGCCTTGCGAAAGTGTGTGCCCGGCGAACGCGACGGTTCACGACGAGGAAGGCCTGAACGTGATGGCCTACAACCGCTGCATCGGCACGCGGTATTGCGCCAACAACTGCCCGTATAAGGTCCGGCGCTTCAACTTCTTCGACTACAACAAGCGCGAGATTGGCTACGGCAGCGGCAAGGGGAACTTTTTCCTCAACGTCGAGGATCCGCTGTATCACGGTCCGCTCGGCAAGAATAAGAACACCGAGCCGGAGTGGGAGATCATCAAGCTCGTCAAGAATCCGGACGTCACTGTGCGCATGCGCGGCGTGATGGAGAAATGCACGTTCTGTGTGCAGCGGATCGAGCAGGCCAAGATTGCCCAGAAGAACAAGGCCAAGGGCAGCGGCGACGTCCGCGTGCCGGACGGCACCATCAAGACCGCCTGCCAGCAGGCGTGCCCGGCCGAAGCGATCAGCTTTGGCAACCTATTGGACCCGGAAAGCGCGGTCAGCAAGCTGAAGCAGGATCCGCGCGACTACACCGTGCTCGGTTTCCTCGATAACAAGCCGCGCGTCACTTACTTGGCCCGCATCCGCAATCCGAATCCGCTCATGCCGGACGCCAAGGGGGCTCCCGACACACTGCGGGATTACGAACGCTTCCGTCACGAAAACCCGTTCGAAGAACACGGGAAGGCACACGATGACAAACATGCCGCCCTGCCGGCCGCCACGAAAGGAGCAGCCTAATGGCTAAAGCCGCCGCCATCCCGTCCGGAGCCGCCGCGAAAGCGGACAAGCACGATCATCACGCGCCGCCTGTCCACGTGCAGGCGGCCGAACCGCCGAAGGAACTGGAACGCGAGCCACTGGTGTTGAATAACCGGTCGCTCGGTTGGATTACCGAGGCGATTGCCGGTGTCTGCGAGAAGCCGATGCCCAAATGGTGGTGGCCCGCCTTCATTCTCAGTGCCGGTGGCATGGGCATGATGTTCTCGCTGGTAGCCTACCTGATCTCGACCGGTGTCGGCGTCTGGGGTCTCAACCAGCCAGCCGATTGGGCGTGGGATATCACGAACTTCGTATTCTGGATCGGCATTGGCCACGCCGGCACGTTGATCTCCGCGGTGCTGTGCCTCCTGCGGCAGAAGTGGCGGACTTCGATCAACCGGGCGGCTGAGGCGATGACCATCTTCGCCGTGGCGTGCGCCGGCATCTTCCCGGTCGTGCATACGGGCCGCGTTTGGTTCGCTCTGTTCCCGGGCTACCTGATTCCGTTCCCCAACGCGAATGGCATCTGGCCGCAATTTCGTTCGCCACTGCTGTGGGACGTTTTCGCCGTCTCCACCTACGGAACGGTGTCGCTGCTGTTCTGGTATACGGGTTTGATTCCTGACTTGGCGACGTTGCGGGATCGGGCGACGCACAAGGTTCGCCGGTTCTTTTACGGCCTGTTCTCGCTCGGATGGACCGGATCCAACCGCCACTGGAGCAACTACGAGAAGGCCTACATGATCCTGGCAGGCCTCAGCACGCCGCTCGTGCTCTCCGTGCACTCGATCGTTTCCTTCGACTTCGCCGTGTCGCAGGTCCCGGGCTGGCACACGACGATCTTCCCGCCCTACTTCGTCGCCGGGGCGATCTTCTCCGGCTTCGGCATGGTGTTGACGTTGCTCATCCCGCTGCGGGCGCTGTTCAACCTGCATGACATCATCACGCTCCGGCACGTCGAACTGATGTGCAAGGTGCTGCTCGCGACGGGTTCCATCGTTGGCTACGCCTACGGGATGGAGTTCTTCATCGCCTGGTATGGCGGCAGCCCCTACGAACTTTACGCGTTCAAGAACCGCGCGTTCGGACCTTACTGGTGGGCCTATTGGAGCATGATCTCGTGCAACGTGATCAGCCCCCACTTCTTCTGGTTCAAGAAGCTGCGGACGAGCGTTGTGTTCGTCTGGGTCATCTCGATCTTTGTGAACATCGGCATGTGGTTCGAGCGGTTCGTGATCATTGTCACCTCGCTCCACCGGGATTACCTGCCGTCGAGCTGGGGTTACTTCACGCCAACTTGGGTCGACGTGTTCACGTTCGTGGGCAGCTTCGGGCTCTTCATGACGCTGTTCCTGCTGTTCATCCGCTTCCTGCCGGCGCTGGCGATCAGCGAGGTCAAGGCAGTCACCCCGCAGGCCGACCCGCATCACCCGCTGGGCGGAGCCAAGGGCCACCATCACTAAGCCGCAGAGCACAAAGCAATGAGCGCTCAAAAATCTTTAGGCCTGCTGGCCCAGTTCGAAACGCCGGCCGACATCATGCATGCGGCCATGGCGGTGCGCGACGCCGGCTTCCGCAAATGGGACGTGTTCACGCCGTTCCCGATCCATGGCATGGACGACGCGATGGCGTTGCCCACGTCGAAAGTCGGCTATTTCACGTTCGCGGGAGGTTTCACCGGCTTCTTCACGGGCATGACCATGATCTGGTTCATGAACAAGTTCGACTACCCGCTGGTGGTCGGTGGCAAACCACTCTTCACGCCGTTGTTCGCGTTTCCGGTCAGCTACGAAATGACCATTCTGCTCAGCGCCTTTGGGACGTTGTTCGGTTTGGCCCTGCTGAATCGGCTGCCCAGGCTGAACAATCCCCTCTTCAACTCCGAACGCTTCAAGCGGGCTACCAACGACAAGTTCTTTGTCTACGTTGAGGCGGCCGACCCGAGGTTTTCACCTGCCGAGGTCCGGGCGCTGCTGGAGAAGAACGGCGCCTCGGCCGTCGAGGAAATCCACGATTCGGAGGACTAAGCCATGTTTGAGAAAATTGCTCTCTTCGTCCTCTCGTTCCTCGGCAGCCGCTTCAAGGTGACCCTGGGTCTGCTGTGCTTGGCCATCGTCGGCGTCATCGCGGTTGCGGGCTTCCGCGGCACCCCCACCACCCGCACTCCGATCGAACTGTTCCCCGACATGGATCGCCAGCCCAAGCTGCGGCCGCAGACGGTCAGCCAGTTCTCAGCTTTCGCGGACGGACGGACTTCCCGCGGGGTTCCAGTCGGGACCGTCGCCCAGCGGAATGGATTTTCCGAGAACGCTTACTGGGAAGACAACGCGTTCAACACCGGCAAGGAAGGCGCGGCCTTCGTTGAAGCCAACCCGATCCCAGTGACTGCCGCGTTGTTGGAGCGGGGTCAGCAACGCTACACAATCTACTGCCAGCCATGCCACGGCGCCCAGGCAGACTCCACGGGTGGGATCACCAAGAAGTTGGGCATGACCTCGGTCGCCAACCTGATGGACCCCCGCATCATCAAGCTCAACGACGGCGAAATCTTCAACACCATCACCTACGGGAAGACCACGATGATGGGATATGCATCGCAGATTAACCCGGAAGACCGCTGGGCGATTGTCGCCTACGTCCGCGCCCTCCAACTCAGTCGCCTCGGTTTCGAGGCCGACGTGCCGGCGCCCGAGCTGGCCAAACTGAAGAAGTAAGCCGCCTATGAACTTTTCCCTCTTCTTCAAACGAATGCTGGCCGCCCTCGCGTGCGTCGGCGTGCTCACCTTCGCGACGGCGAAGGTCCTCGCCGCCGAACATGGCGAAGCACCGAAGACTACGGCCTCCACGACGGCCAAGGCCGACGCGGCCCACGAGCATGCTCACGATGAACATGCCGGGCATGGTCACGCTACCGGCCCCGAGGTGACGCTGCTCTCCCAGTTTGGCTACAGCTACCTGACCGCCTTCATGTTTGTGCTGAGCATCTTGGTGGCCTCGATGTTCTTCATCCTCATCCATCATCTGTTCGACGCCGGCTGGAGCGTGCCGGTGATGCGCATTGCCGAGAACATGGCCTGCCTCTTCTTCCCGTGGGGACTCGTGGCGTTGGTGCCCATCCTGATTCTCTCCACGCTGGGACACATCCATCCTTGGATGAACATTGATCCAGCGGGCGATCCGGCCCTTAACGTCAAAAAGATCCTGTTTAACAAGGGCAGCTTCAACGTCGGCCTTGTGCTCATCTTCCTGTTTTGGGGTTGGATGGCACATAGCTTCCGTCGTTTCTCATTGGCCCAGGACAAGGATGGCGCGGCCATCTGGACCCGTAAGGCCCGCTTCCTCGCCGGCTGGGGCATCTTCGCCTTCGCCGTGACGGTGACCGTCGTCGTGTTCCTGCTGATGAAGTCGCTCCAGCACCAATTCTTCAGCACGATGTATGGTGTCTACTATTTCGCCGGCAGCATGTGGGTCACCTTCGCCACCTACTACGGAATCATGCGGTGGCTGGAGAAGCGGGAACTCAAGCCCGTGGTCAGCAAGATCACCATCCACGCGATGGGCCTGCTGTTCTTCGCCTTCACGGTCTTCTACGCCTACATCCACTTCTCGCAGTATTTCCTGATCTGGAATGCCGCGATGCCAGAGGAAACGTTCTGGTATGTGCTGCGCGAACAGGGTTCGTGGTGGGGCGTGGGCATGATTATCCTGTTCGGCCACTTCTTCCTGCCATTCCTGCTGCTGCTGCGCATCGACACGAAGATGACGATGACCGTGATGGGGCCAATGATTGTCTGGGCTTGGCTGATGCACTACCTCGACATGACCTACAACGTCATGCCGGTGCTTTACCCGGACGGGCTGCACATCACGCTTTGGGATCCGATTTGCTGGGGTGGTCTTGCCGCCGCCTTCGGTGTGCTCTGGTGGAAGTCCTACAAATCCTTCCCTGCTTGGCCCCAGAAGCATCCCCGCCTGAAGGAAGCGATCACCCACCACGAAGTTCCCCGTTCGGCTGCCGAGGCTGCTGCCGCTCACCACTAAAGGATTCCGACCATGAGCGATTGCTGTTCCGAAAAAAGCACCAAGACGACGGCGTTGTTTGCCGCCAGCGTGGGCACCTTGCTGGTCTTTGGCGCCTTGGCCTTCTATCTGGTGCGGACCGAGAAATTGGACCCTGTGGCTGCCCAACGAGCGGAGTTCCGCCTCCAAACCTGGAATGAGCTGAAGCAGGCCAACACGGAGCTTCTTTCCAGCTACGGCGTCGTGAAGGCGGAAAACGGCGTTTACCGGCTCCCGGTTGCGAAAGCGATGGAAGTCATGGCCACCGAGTGGAAGGACGGCAATGCCGCCGGCCGGGCCAAGCTCCTCGATCGGCTCGAGAAATCCACCAAGGCTCCGTCCTACGAGTGATTCCGCGATGAGCGTTTCCGCGAACACACCTGCCGCTCCCGAAGCCCACGAGCAGACCAGTCGCACGCCGGTGCTCTACCTGCTGGGCAGCGGATTGTGCTGGCTGCTGGTCGGCTTGGTATTATCGGCGTTGGCCTCCCTGAAGTTGCACGCGCCGGAATTCCTGCCCTTTGCTTGGGCCGGCGTCGGCCGCCTTCAGGCGGCAGCCAGCAATGTCCTGTTGCTGGGGGCTGCATCGCAAGCCGGACTTGGAATTGCCCTTTGGTTGCTCATCCACTTGGGAAGAACTGAACTGGCATGCTGGGGCACGGCGGTCATCGGAACCGTGGTCTGGAATGTGGCGCTCACCGCCGGAGTTCCGGCCCTGTTGCTGGGCGGTTCCACCGGAATTTCCGGTCTCGAACTTCCCGCCAGCCTCGCCGTGATCCTGCTGGTGGGTTACCTGTTGATTGCCGGAAACGGCATCGTGGCGATCGCCGGCTGCCGTCGTGGCGGTTACGCGCCTTCCCAATGGTTCATCCTTGGGGCGATCCTGTGGTTTGGATGGCTCTACGCTACGGCGGTGGTCACCACCGTTGTATTCCCTGGCCGCGGCGTGCTGACCGCACTGTCTGCCGGATGGTTCAACCAAGGATTCCAATGGCTCTGGCTAACCCCGCTGGCGCTGGCAGCCTTGTATCACTTCATCCCGGAGCTATCCGGGAAAACCATCCGATCGCCAGAACTGGCCCCGGTGGCCTTCTGGTCGCTGGCGCTTTTCGGCGGTTGGACGGCCGCTGCAGGACTCGTCGGCGGACCAATCCCGGCTTGGATCGTATCTGTCTCCGTGGCGGCGGGCGTATTGCTGGTGATTCCTGTGCTGCTGGCCGCTGCCAACCTCAACGTCGGCGGATCGAGCAGTTCCCCGGCCCTGAAGTTTGCAAAGTTGGCGACTTGGTCCTTCACCCTCGGTGGGCTTGCCTACGCGGTCACGTCGTTGCGTTGTGCGAAGGCAGTCCTCCACTTCACCCAATTTGAAGTCGCCATCCGGGAACTGCTGCAATTCGGTTTTGTGACCGGGGCGCTGTTCGCCGGCGCCTACGCGCTGGTTCCCCGGTTGGCGGGCCGTAAGTTGCCGAACACTGCCCTGAGCAACGCCCATTTCGGCCTCAGCGCGCTGGGCCTGATCATTTTTGTAACGGCCTACGCGGTGGGCGGATGGAAGCAAGGCTGGGCCTTGGCGGATGCCAAGCTTGAGCTGATGTCTATCAACGCTGCGCTCAAACCGTGGCTGCGGCTGCATACCGCGGGATTGGGTGTGTTCCTCCTCGGGCAGGTTGCCTTTGCGGCGAATGTCGTCCTTCTGATCGTGAGTTTTGCCCTCCCCGCCGGACGCACCTTGGTGACCGAAATGACCACGGGCGCGGCTCCCGCTCCCGCGGCCAAATGATGCCATGAACCACGGCCCCCTGCTTTTCCTCGGAGTGTTGGCAACGCTGGCCGCATCGTGGCTCGGCTTGGTCGCCGTGCCGCGCCATCAGCTAGCCCCGCTGGATGCCGACCTCAGCACCAACGCCGCCAATATCGTGGTGACCTATCCGCCGGCCCGCAGCGGTGAGGCGGTCCAAGGCCATGCGCTTTACGTCACGCATGGGTGCGTGGCGTGCCATACCCAACAGGTTCGTCCTGCCAACGGCGGCAGCGATCTCGCCCGTGGCTGGGGCCAACGACGCACCGTCGCCCGCGATTACCTGCGGGACGGTCTGGTTCAGTTGGGAGCCAGTCGGCTGGGACCGGATCTGGCCAACTACGGCGAACGCCTCGGCACCAACGCTTTCAACCTAGTTCGCCTGTTCAACCCCCGCTTGGTGGTGACCAATTCCACCTGTGAGGGAGTGCCCTTCCTCTTCCGCCAGCAGGCCGTCACCGGAGGAAATCCGTCGTCGGAGGCCTTGGCAATTCCGTCGGCCGCCGGCTCCGAAATTGTTCCGACCACCGCGGTCCGCCAATTGGCTGCCTACCTGTCGAGCCTGAGCACCAGTGCGGACTTGCCCGAAGCCCCGTTGCCCTTGAAGGAGGAGGCCAAGTGATGAACCCGAATTCCCGCTCCGGCTTCGGCCTGGTCAATTCCTTCCTGCTCACCGGCAGCGCCGCGCTGCTCGTTTGGGGCGGCCTCTACGTCGGCAAATACAGTGGTCGCTTCGACGGCAACGAGTTCAACGAGCTTCCCTACGGCCGCCCGGCCAAAATGGTGGCCGCGGCCGCCGATCCGTTGGCCGAACAAAAGAAGGCCGGCCTGATCGCCTATTCCAAGTCCTGCAATGCCTGCCATCAGGCGGACGGGATGGGGAATCCAAGCCTATACATCCCACACTTGGCCGGCTCCGACTGGGTGTTGGCTGAAGGCCCCAACCGGCTCATCCGGGTCGTGCTGCACGGGCTCAAGGGTCCGATCAAGCTCAACGGCCAGGACTTCAACATGGGCGGCGTCGGAGCGATGAATCCTTGGCTCAAGACCGCAGACAACCCCGCCGGCCTCACACCTGCGGAAATCGCCGATGTCCTGACCTACGTTCGCAATGCTTGGGGCAACAAGGGCAGCGCGGTGACAGAGGACCAGGTCAAGAGTGTGATGGAGGCCGAGAAAGCCCGCGATGGTTCTGAATCGTGGACCTACGACGAGCTCATGAAGATTCCCGTCTCCGGTGGTGGCGGCCCGGCCCCGACGGCGTTGACACCCGATCAGCTCAAGGAAGCCCTCAAGAAGCTTTCCGCCGAAGACCTCAAGGCGCTGTTGGATGGCGTGAAGGCCAACTGACACCCCCCTAAATCTAGTTTCCCGAAGACGCGGGCCCTGCGCCCGCGTTTTGCTTTTTCAATCCGGGTCCTTGCGGGCCTGCCTGACCGGGTCAACTTCCCTGCCGCCTCATGCCGATGTTCTCCGACAACTTCCGCGAGCGGGTCCGTGCCGCGAGCGACATCGTGGACGTCGTCGGCGGTTCCCTGCCGCTCAAGCGCGCCGGGGCAAACTTCGTCACGCTGTGCCCGTTCCATAAGGAGAAGTCGCCCAGCTTCAACGTGAACCCGGCGAAGCAGATCTTCCACTGCTTCGGCTGCCACAAGGGCGGGGACGTGTTCCGGTTCGTGCAGGACTACGAGAACCTCACGTTTCCCGAGGCGATCCAGCGGCTCGCCGAGCGGGCGCACATCCCGCTGGAGTTCGAGGACAATCCGGCCGCCCAGCAGGCGCGTGGACTGAAGGATTCGCTGCTCAAGCTCCACGAGGCCATTTGTGTCCGCTGGCAAGGTTGCCTGGCCTCCGAGGCCGCCGGCCAAATTGCGCGCGACTATCTCGCCAAGCGCGGCGTCTCGGCCGAGGCGGTGAAGGAGTTCCGGCTCGGTGCCGCGCCCGAATCTTGGGACGACACGGTCAACTGGGCGAAGGCGAAGGGTTACCCGGCCGAACTGTGCGAGCAGGCGGGCCTTATCATCCGGAAGGAGGAATCCGGCCGGCATTACGACCGGTTCCGGGGCCGGCTCATGTTCCCGATCTGCGACGAGCAAGGCCGGGTGATCGCCTTCAGCGGGCGCATCCTTCAGGGCGACGAAAAGACGGCGAAGTATGTGAACTCGCCCGAGACCGCCATCTTCACCAAAGGCCGGGTGCTCTACGCGCTCGACAAGGCGAAGCGCGCCATCCTCGACGCCGGCCATGCCGTCGTGTGCGAGGGCCAGCTCGACACCATCGCCTGCCACGCGAACGGGCTGAAGCACGTCGTTGCGCCGCAGGGCACCGCCCTGACGCCGGAACACGCGCGCATCCTCAAGCGCTACGTGGACGAGGTGATCCTGTGCTTCGACGGCGACAAGGCCGGCCGCAACGCCAGCATCCGATCCTTTGATGGGCTGCTTGGTTCCGGGCTCGCCGTGCGGGTTGCGACCATTCCGCCGCCCGACGATCCGGACAGCTACATCAAGGCCCACGGAGGCGAAACCTTCCGCGGCATCTTGAACCGGGCCGAAGGCTACTTCGATTTCCTGCTCCGGCACCTGGTCCTCGAAAACGACACCACCAGCGACCGTGGCCGCATGGCGGTCGTGCGCGCGATGGGCGAAGCGGCCCAGAAGACGGGCAACGCCGTGTTGCTCGACACCTACGCCCAGAAGACCGCGCAGCGGCTCAGCGTCAACGTCGAGTCGGTCCGCACCGAGTTCCGCAAGGCCCGGCTCAATGCCGCCCCGACGCGCGAAGAGGCGAACGAACCGCCCATCGAGGAAAGCGCCGAGCCGGAGGCGCTGCCCCGTCCGTCGGGCACCGAACTCTGGCTGCTCAAGCTGTTGCTCCTCGCGCCTGAGCACGCCCACTTCGCCGCCGACCATCTCGACCCCGCGTGGATCACCCATCCGACCGTCCGCCGGATCGCCGCCGTCCATTTTTCCATGGGCACCGACGTGGCCGGGCTGATCTCCCAGTTCGCGGGCGACGATTTCGCCCGCTCGCTCATCTCGGAAAGCGCCAGCGAACAACGCGCCATCCCGGAACCGGAAAAGCAGCTCGCCGACGTCATCCTGCGCCTGCGCAACGCCGCCCATGACGCCACGATGGCGAGCCTGTCCTCGACGCTGGCCGACGCCTCCCTGCCCGACCAGGAACGCCTCGCCGCGCTGTCGGAGCAAAACCGCCTGCGCTCCGAGAAACGGAAGCCGCTGCACCCGCTGGGCGACGCGTAATCACGCCCAGCCCGGCCCTACTGGAACCAGGTGAGTTCCGTCAGGTTGGTCCGGCCCCGGCCGCGCGCGTAGTCCCAATACACCGCGCTCGACCAGCGCGCGGCGTGGCCGTCGAGGAAAAGGAAGTTCGCGCCTGCGCCGTGCAGGTTCGTGTGGGTGAAGGTCCAGCCACCGACCGCGGGCAGGTTCTTGCTGTCGAACAGCCAGACCAACGTCCCGGGGTTGGGCACACTGCCGAGCTTCAGCGGACTGTCTGCCTCGAAGTCGCCCGTGTTGTCGGCGTAGGCGTTCAGGCAGTAGTGGAAGAGGTTGTTGCCGTTGCTGCGCCGAGGATTGGCCGGGCAAAGCCACACGTTTCGGCCGGTCGCAGCCTGGGCGTTGGTGCGCCAGGCCTGTTCGTGGTAGCGCGGCAGGCCGAGGACCTGCGGCAGTTGGATATACCAGCCCGTGTTGGTCTGCGTGGCCGTCGGATTGGGGAAACCCTCGGGCGGAAGCCGGTCGCCGTTGTCGGTGGCGTAGAGATGCGTCGCGAGGCCCCACTGCTTCAGGTTGTTGACGCACGCGATCTGGTGCGCCTTGGCCTTGGCCTTGCCCAGTGCCGGCAACAGCAGCGAGGCGAGGATGGCGATGATGGCAATGATGACGAGGAGCTCGATCAGCGTGAAAGCTGCTCGGACACGGGAAGCCGCCGGGTGGATTTGGGCCGCCACAGTTTGCGTCCATGGAGCTACCAAGGCTCCCCGTCGCCGGCAAGTGGGCAGACCGACGATTCGGCAGTGACGTGGCACCCGCGGAATCGGCGCCTCCGGGCACGGTCCCATCACCCTGCCCAGCAACCGAAAATCTCCTCTCTCTCCCCGCGAGGCACGAGTGGGGAGAGAGCCGGAGAGAGGGGGCTGGATACGCACCTCCTCTCCCCGGCCCTCTCCTCCCTCCTGCGTCGGGAAGAGAGGGAGAATTCCGGACGTCCCGGCGGTTACGGGGCGAAGGGCGCGCGCAGTGCCCCGCGTGATTCTCACTTCCTCTCGGAGTGAAGCAGAGGGCCGGGGGAAGGAGGTCCCTAGCCCTGCTGCCCGGCCGGTGGCACATCACCTGGTCCCGTCGCCGGGGAATGATTTTCGGGACAACCTGCGGGTGGATGGCCAGGCACTGCGGCCCCGCCGCCCCACCGGTTCCGACAGAATCCGCTTCCTTCGATTCGCCGCGCCGGCCGATGCTGCGCGCATGTTCTCCCGCGCCCGCCGCCTCGCCGTCCTGCTTCCCGCGTTCGTGTTTGGTCTCGTGACCGTTCACGCGGCGGATGCCCCGGCGCCCGCCCCCATCCGGCATTCCTACCTCGTGCTCGGCGGCAAGACCGCGATCATTGGCGAGGACGGGAAGGCCACGTGGGAATACGCCGGCGGCTCGCGCGACGGGTTCGTGCTGCCCAACGGCAATGTGCTCCTCGCATACGCCGACCGCGTCGAGGAAGTGGTGCCCGCCGGCGAAAAGCTCAACCGCAGCGTCTTCGCCTATAAGCGCAGCCCGGAGAATGGAGAACTCAGCACCGCCCAGCGGCTCTACAACGGCAACACCCTCGTCACCGAACTCGGCGCGAAGCCGCGCCTGCTGGAGGTGAATCCGCAGGGGCAGGTGGTGCTCACCGTCCCGCTCCAGCCCGAGACCGACAACACCCACATGCAGACCCGCATGGCCCGGCAGCTCCGCAACGGCAACTACCTCGTGCCGCACCTGCTCGCCTTCGCCGTGAAGGAATACGCGCCCGACGGCCGCGTCGTGAACGCCCTCCGCACCGACCTGCCCGAACTCGGTGGCCGCCCCGCGGAGAACTGGCCCTTCACCGCCATCCGCCTCGACAACGGCCACACGCTCGTCTCGCTCACGCACGGCAACAAGGTGGTCGAGTTCAACGGCCGCGGGGAGATCGCGTGGCAGGTGAACAACGACCACGTGAAGGGGCTGTTCAAGGACCCGTGCGGTTCCCAGCGCCTGGCCAACGGCAACACGGTCGTCGGCAGCCACGCGGCCAACACCGGCATCTCGATGGTCGAGGTGACGCCCGACCATCGGATCGTGTGGACCAGCGACCACCCGCTCGCCGCCGGCGTGCATCACTTCCAGATCCTCACGACCAACGGCAAGCCGGAGCCGGGCATGCCGTTGAAGTAACACTGCTCAAAGCCGTGCCGAAGGATGGCCAGCCTTGCGTTTGGCGTATGAGCAAAGAGCCTGTATCCCATAATCCTTGGAGCATCCATCCCGTGAAGTTCGCCATCATCCCCAAACTTCTGGCACTGATCGTCGCTCTGCCATCCACGCTGCGTGCTGCCCCGGAATCCGAGCCCAACGACAGTTTGGCTCTGGCTGATGCCGTTTCATTCGACGCGAATGGAATCGTGTCCGTTACGGGAGCGATCTTTCCCCGCCAAGACCTCGATGTCTTCCGCGTGGTCACACCTCCCCAGCAGGGAACCTTCAGTTTGTTGTTCGAGATCGTTCCGGTGGCATCGGATCGCGCACTGGATGCTTGGATTCAGCTTTACGACGCGACCGGCAATCCGCTCTCCAGCAAGATTGATTCGGGCGGCGACGACATTCGGGAAATGCTGAACTTCACCCAAGCACGTGGGGGCACGACCTATTTCGTGGTTTGCGGCAGCGCTGACTGGTCGAGTTCAGGTTCAGGCGAATATGTGCTTCGGATCGTCACCGATCCCAATGACCAGATAACCGAAGCCACTCCGCTTGGGCAGGCCATTCAAACAGTTTCCACTTCAGGACAGATTGATTCACCAACGGATGCGGACCTGTATGCCGTCACGGTTGAAGCTGGCCAGAGGCTTTCCTTCGACATTGATAACACGGCCGGTTTGGACTCCCTCATCAGACTCTTCGACAGAGCAGGAAACCAGTTGGCCACCAACGACAATGCCCGCGGTCCTGGCCCTGAGGAAATCAGTAACGTAAACTCCTACCTGGAATACACGTTTGGTAGCAGTGGAACCTACTACCTTGGGATTTCCGGGGCAGGAAATGCCACCTACAACCCGGTTACAGGGACGGGAGACAGTTCCGGAAGTGTGGGCAGCTACACCTTGGTCGTTTCGCCCGGGCTTGCGGGCGCCGCTCGGGTTAACGGCGTCGCGACGGATTATCTCGTGGACATTGTGCGGACCGATCGGAAGCGGATTGTTCCTCAGCAACGCACCTGGGTGATCATCCACGGGCGTAACAGTTCACGATCGAAGCCGAACATTTCGGCGGTCACGGAAGCGATTGTCGCGACCCGGCCGGGCGAACAAGTCGTCACGCTGGACTGGAGTGGGGCCGCAGCATATCCAGGGTGGGTAGGCTTTGGTGGCGAGGATGCGATTGAAAACGTCGGGGCGTGGGCAGCGGCAGCATTGGCGTCCCGCGGCTTTTCCGGTAAGGATTTGAATCTTGTCGGCCATAGTTGGGGCAGCTATGTCGCCGACGAATTGGCCGAACGGATTCCTGGCGGTGTGAATTCTATCACCGCTTTAGACGCAGCGGAGAACGCTCCTGGAGGCTACAGTCCCGAGGATGTCGGCGTGATTGATTTTGGCAGAGATTCCGAATTCTCGTGGGCGTTCCACAGTGACGGCATCTCTGGCTCCAACGTGACTCCTCCGACGGCGGATGAAGCCTTCATCGTAACCAACAGTGACCACGGGAATGTGGTCTTTCTTTTTGCCGACCTTTTGCTGAACCCACAAAACCCAATCGGCCGCCTGTTTTCCCTAGCCAACCTATTGCTTGGATCATTGGGGCCGTGGGTTGCCGATCAATATGTCAGCCAACTTTCCGTCGAAAATCCAGTTGGTGGCTACGAGGCCGTCATCGTCGCCGGCCCGAGTGGGACGAGCGCGCAAGCAATTCTGTATGTCACCAACGCACCCATCTTGGCCGTGACCAGTCATATCAGTGGTGCCCTTGTTCCGACTTCGCCGGTCACCTTGTTTGGCACTGCCACCGATGCCGGCCGAGGCGGCAGCGGCATTGCATCGGTCACCGTGAATGGATTCCGAGCCGCTAACGGCTCAGCAGCTCAAAGCGGCGTCGCCAACTGGAGCACCCAACTTAACCTCTCAGCGGGTGCCAATCTGATAGAGGTGATCGCGTTTGACGGAGGGTCCAAGCCGGCAGTGACGACCAATCGGATGACGCTCCACTACGCTCCGACACCGGAAGCAGCGTTGTCGGTTTCCATGGAAGAACAATCGTTAACCCTAGCTTGGAGCGTTGGCCTGACCGGCTATGCCCTGCAATACGCTGATACACTCGAATCGGCCAGCAAATGGCACTCAATATCCGTGGCGCCGATCACCGTGGGCACGTCCAACGTCGTCACCTTGGAGGGCGATCAAGGGAGGCGATTCTACCGCCTGCTCAAGCCCTGAATGCGGTTAACTCGCAAGCACGCCCATTCAATCCACGTAAAGGAACTCGTTCGCGCTCAGCAGGGCCTGGCAGAGGTTCGTGAGCGCCTGCCGTTCGGGCGTGGGCTTCGGTTCGGCCTTGGCCTTGTCGTCCTTCTTCGCCTTGTCGTCGGCCGGGGGTGGGGGAAGGGACGCTAGGTAGGCGAGCTGCCGTTCCACGAAGGCCAGCGCTTCGGTCTGTTCGGCGGCGGTGGGCGGGCGCTGGAAGGCGAGCTGCCAGGCGCGGCGGACTTGCGCGGTGCGGTCGGGGCCGGCGTCGGTTTCGAGGCGGGCGGCGAAGCGGGCGGCCTGGTCGAGCAGGAACTGGCTGTTCATCAGCATCAGCGACTGCGTGGCCACGGTGCTGGGCTGGCGGCGCTCGCAGTTAACCTCCATCACCGGCGCGTCGAACGCGTGCAGCAGCGCCAGCGGCCGGCTGCGGCGCATCTGCACGTAAACCGAACGGCGGAACTCCTCGCCGTTCAGCGAGCCTTCCACGGGCATCTTGTTGTCGCCGGTCGTCTTGTCCTCGCCCACGACGATCTGCCCATGCACGTCGGGCCGCACCGGCATGGGCGGGCCGAACTGCTTCCGGTTCAGCGAACCGCTGGTGGCGAGCACTGCGTCGCGGATGACCTCGGCGTCGAGCCGTTGGACCGGCTTGCGCCAGTAAAGGCGGTTCTCCGGGTCACGCCGTTCCTGCTTCGGATCGCGGCGCGAGGCTTGCCGGTAGGCGGTTGAGGTCAGGATGAGCTTGTGCAGGCGCTTGAGCTTCCAGCCGTGCTGCACGAAGTCGCTGGCGAGCCAGTCGAGCAGTTCCGGATGCGACGGCTTCTCGCCCATCGCGCCGAAGTCGGCAGGTGTGTTCACCAGGCCACGGCCGAAGTGGTGGAGCCAGATGCGGTTCACCAGCACGCGGGCGACGAGCGGATTCGTGCCGCCGGTGAGCCACTGGGCGAAGGCCAGCCGCCGCCCGCTGGTGGCGAGGTCGGCGCGATTCGTCGGGAACTCGATGGGCTGTCCCGTCGCGCTGAGGACGCTGAGGCCGCCGGGTGAAACGGCATCCTTGGGCTGGTGATAATCGCCGCGATGAAAGACGCGCGTCACGGGCTGATGGTTGG
>JBIIUN010000577.1:0-2863 GCA_044339945.1 Kapaibacterium sp. (SeqCode) | reverse complement strand
GAGATTCGTGCCCCCGACCGCGTTCACCGCCGGTTCCTTCAGCTCAAACAAAACGACTGTGTCCGCAGGCACCTCATCGCGCCGAAGCCCGGCCACCGCGGCGTTCAGCGCGAGCCGGTTGGTTTGCTGGTCGAAGGACGAAGGGGAATTGCTGCGAGGTCCCCAAACCAGGAACGGTGACACGACGGAGGACCAGTTCGTTGCAGCCGGGAACCGATCCCCGTTGGCTTCCGCCGCCGCAATCAGCGCCCGGGTGTGAACGACGACGTAGCCCATCCGATGAATGGATTCAGCTTTGGTTCGGGCGGCGGAAAAAGCGGGAAGCAACATGCAGGTTACTTGCAACGCCGTCATTCCCCAAGCCGCCAGCACCAACCCTTTGCCGCGGAGCCAACCGTCGCTCCGGTTGATCTCCCGCCACGCCAAGGCACCGCAATAAACCGCGGCCAATGCGCCGAGACCTGTGCAAGCCAGGAAGCTCACCGCAAAGGCGGTGATCGCCCATCCGGAGGTCATCGGCACCGCCGGACGTTGTCCTGAATCGTTGGCGGGAGTAGTCACGGCTTGGATTGGACCGGGAAAGGCACCGAGGCGCACGGGGATTTCACAGCAGACCGGAAGGGATGCGCGTCCGGTGCTCATCAGCCGAGTTTTGTCGTCCCGGCTTGGTTTGGCCGGAAGCCGGCTTGCCCGAGCGCGGAGTGTTCCACTTTGTCCTGATTCGGGCTAAGCCCACGACCTTGCACTCGCCCCGACTTTTCCCTCCCGCTCCAGGCGATTCCTGTCTTTCCTTGGCGCACTGAAATGCTCCCGTCATCTCCTCCGCGGTTCCTGGTGAACCCCTCGCTGTCCGGCCTGTTCGCCGCGTGCGCGCTCGCGTTCGCGGTGTCCGCCGCCGAACCCAACAACCATCCCCACGCCCCGCAGGTCGAACCGGCCGCCGCCGCGTCCGCCCGGCCCCAGCAGATTGCCGTGCCCGGCACCGGGGAGCGGATCGTCTTCCTCGGCAATGGGCTCGCGGAACGCGACGTCTATTACAGCCGCCTGGAAACGGAGCTGCACCTGCGGTTCCCGGAGCAGAAGTTGATCGTCCGCAACATGGGGCGTCCGGGCGACACCCCGGGCTTCCGGCCGCATCCGGCGCGCGTCTCGCAGTGGGCCTTCCCCGGTGCGGACCAGTTCCATCCCGAGCTGAACTCGCACTTCGGCAAGGGCTTCTTCCCGACGCCCGACCAGTGGCTCACCCATCTCCAGGCCGACACCGTCATCGCCTTCTTCGGCTACAACGAGTCGTTCGACGGACCGGCGCGAGTGGCGAACTTCGAGGCCGAGCTCGACGCCTTCGCAAAACACACGCTCTCCAAGGCCTACAACGGTGTCGCCGCCCCGCGCCTCGTGCTGGTGACGCCGCTGGCCTTCGAGAATCTCTCCGCCAAACGCGACCTGCCCGATGGCAAGCAGGAGAACGCCAACCTCGCGCTCTACGCCGCGGCCGTCCGCAAGGTCGCGGTGAAACACGGGCTGACGTGCGTGGACTTCTTCAAGGCCACCCAGATGCGTTACGCGCAGAAGAAGGTGCAGCCGCCGCTGACGATCAACGGCTTCGCGCCGACCGAGGCCGGCTACCAGGAGTTGGCCGTGCTGCTCGCGGACGGCGCGTTCGGCAAGACCAAGCGGAAGTCCAAGGCGACCGCCGAGCTGGTGAACGCCGCGGTGAAGGAAAAGGACTACTTCTGGAACAACGACTACAACCTGGTGAACGGCGTCCATACGCACGGCCAGCGTTACGACCCATTCGGCCCGCAGAATTACCCGGCCGAAGTCGCCAAGACGCGCGAGATGATGTCGCTGCGTGACGCACTGATCCACGGCGTCGCGGCCGGCCGGACCAAGGAAGTCGCGGTGGATGATTCGAAGACGCCCGCGCTGCCGGCGGTGCCGACCAACTTCAAGCGGGACGTGGACTACCTCGACGGCGTGGAATCCATCGGGAAGATGAAGGTCATGGACGGCTACAAGGTCGAGCTGTTCGCCTCCGAGAAGGAGTTTCCGGACCTCAAGAAGCCGGTGCAGATGTCCTTCGACAACCGCGGCCGCCTTTGGGTCGCCGTCACGCCGGCGTATCCGCACTACACGCCCGGCGAATCCCGGCCCGACGACAAGATCCTGATCTTCGAGGACACGAACGGCGACGGCCGCGCGGACAAGCAGACCGTCTTCGCCGACAAGCTGCACCTGCCCATCGGCTTCGAGCTGGCGCCCGAGGGCGTTTACCTGTCGCAGGAGCCGAATCTCTGCCTGCTCGTGGACGACAACCACGACGACAAGGCCGATCGCATGGAGATCCTCATGCACGGCTTCGACACGCACGACACGCACCATGCCATCTCCGCCTACAGCGCGGATGCCTCGGGCGCGTTCTATCTGCTCGAAGGCCGCTTCCTGCACAGCCAGGTCGAGACGCCCTACGGTCCCCAGCGCGTGAACGACGGCGGCGCCTGGCGGTTTGATCCCAAGCGCTTCAAGCTGGAGCGCTTCATCCAGACGGACATCAACAATCCATGGGGCATCGCCTTTGACGACTGGGAACAGTGCGTCATCTCCGACGCCTCCAGCGGCGAGAACTACCACGCGCTGCCCATCTCCGCGAAGATGCCCTACGGCGTCGAGATTCAGCGCGCCGGCGACTACGTGCCGAAGCGTTCGCGGCCGACGTCGGGCTCCGAGTTTGTTTCCTCGCGGCACTTCCCGGCCGAGCGGCAGGGCCAGTTCATGACCTGCAACAGCATCGGGTTCCTGGGCATCAACTTCAGCACGCCGCGCGAGGACGGGGCCGGCTTCACGGGCGAGCTGGCCGGCGACC
>JBIIUN010000128.1:0-10991 GCA_044339945.1 Kapaibacterium sp. (SeqCode) | reverse complement strand
GGTGGCGCTCACCGCCGTCATGCGGAAACTCCTCCTCCAGATGAACCGCGTCCTCCAGCCCAAGGCCGAATCCCCAACCCCGAAAACCGCCTAACCCCCTTGCCATCCAACACCGTTGCTCTCCCCCCGCTCCGGCGGGCGGAGAGGGAGACGCTGCTGGCGTCCGGCGACTCCACACGGCATCGGGCGAGGTTCAGCCCGGCCGGTCACGGTGTTCCCCGACGCTGTCCTCGGCCGCAACGCTTGTGAAGTCGCTGCGGCCAAGCGGGCGATTCCCTCTCCCCAAGGGAGAGGGTTAGGGCGAGGGGAAAACGCGTTGAGAGGAAAATCGCCAGGGAGTTCTCCGCCTCGCTTGGCGGCATGAGCGATTGCGACTACGCGGCGGCGGCCCGCTACGCCCGGTTCCCCCTCACCCCGACCCTCTCCCCCGGGGAGAGGGAGACGATCACGGCGCGACACGACCCCTCGCACCAGACACTCCGATCCAGCGAGGCGCAGCGCAGTCCTCGCCGGCAGTGCTTGTGGAGTCGCTATAGCCAAGCGGGCGATCCCCTCTCCCCGGGGGAGAGGGACAGGGTGAGGGCGGGCTTCTTCCGCCGACTTCAGAAGGCTCACTTCATCGCCCTGCAACGTAGTGGGACAGGCTTCCAGCCTGTCTCCGGGGCTTCCAGCCCCCGCAAGTTGCACGGGCTGGAAGCCCGTCAGACAGGCAAGGATGCCTGTCCCACTGCCAAACGTTGCCGCCTCTGTTTCCTGCTTCATCGTGCACCCCCTTCTTGGGAACGCCGCTGGCGCGGTTACACCTCCGCCCCTACTTTTTTCGCGTGCCGGCCGATTCCCACGTTCCTGCCGCCTTCGCCCCGACCCGCTGGAGCCTCGTGCTCCAGGCGCGCGGCGACGGCGAACCGGCCCGCGCCGCCCTCGATCAGCTCTGCGCCGCCTACTGGTTCCCGCTCTACGCCTGGGCCCGCCGCAGCGGCCTCGCGCCGGCCGACGCCGAGGACGCCGTGCAGGGCTTCTTCGCCGCCGTGCTGCACCAACGCCTGTTCGACCGCGCCGACGCCGAACGCGGCCGCCTCCGCACCTTCCTGCTCACCGTGTTCCGCCGGCACCTGCGCGACGAACAGGCGAAGGCCGGCGCCGAACGCCGCGGCGGCGGCCGGGTGGTTTCCTTCGACGCCGACGAAGCCGAGGAATGGTTCCGCGTGGAACCCGCCTCGGCGGAAACGCCGGAACACTTCTTCGACCGCCAATGGGCGCTCACGCTCCTCGAACGCGCGCTCGGCCGCGTCGAAACTGCCTACACCCGCCGCGGCAAAGACACCGAGTTCGCCGCCCTGCGCCCGTTCCTAACCGCCAGCGGCACCCAGGCCGACTACGACGCCGCGGGCCAGGCCGTGGGTTTGGGCGGCGGCGCGTTCAAGGTCGCGTTGCACCGCCTGCGCGAACGCTTCCGCGAAGCCCTGCGCGAGGAGGTCCGCGAAACGCAGCCCGACGACGGCAGCGTGGACGAGGAGATGGCTTATCTGCTGCGGGTGTTGGAGGGGTGATGGTCCGGATGGACAGTCGGAAGGACAGCGTCGCCGCCGCCCCCGGAACGACCGCGGCCAAGTTGCGGTTTCTGTCGGGCTCTGAAGGTCAGACTTGGCAACGCGGGCAAACGGATCGACAACAGCGAGGCGACTTTTAGCCTTCGCGTTAGACGTCGGCTATCACTGCAGTCCTGCAGTCGAATACAGTTTTGGGCCTTTCACGCACATGACCTACCCAGACGACGCCAACGGAGATGTGTTCCGCCGGATGGAGAGCAGTGGCTTTGATTTCACGACGCCACACGTCGTAGATTTCCACGCGGTTTTCGCAACGGAGGCGATGGCCGACCAGATTGCGAGGATGTATCTCGCTGACCACAAGGCAGGCGAGAAGCTCACCAACATTGAGACGAAGCCTTTTCCGCAGGGCGGCATGGAGCTAACCCTTTCCAAGCGGATGCTCGTCTCCTACGAGGCGGTGACCGCATTTGAGTCCACTCTGGCCGAGCGTGTCGCCCTCGTGGACGGCTATCTCGATGGCTGGGGAGTCCTACAGCCATGAACGGGCTCCTGAGAAACCACCCGTGGAAGTCATTGGGCCTGAACGAGGGTGAGGCCGAGGGCGGCGGCGGATTGCTGGAGACTCGTTGCGAATGAAGCCGACCAAAACACCAGCAACGAACCAAATCCGATGGCGCAAACGCATCGACAAGTATGACGGCGACTTCACCTTCGATTCTCCTTGGATCACTCCATGGGACAAAAGGAGCAGGCAGCGGATTTTCGCGCAGTTTTGGCGGCATTTCGACCGATACGTGGGGATACTCCCGTCCGTTAAGGTTCGATGTGACCTTTGGGGTGAACTAGGGACTGTCTACGTGAGCGCGCTTTCCGAGCGCATTCTGAAGGAAACTGCGGGAAGAAAGCTGAGCAAACTCGGAGTCACCTACCGCCTGCGCCTGACGGGCTATGCGCGCCAGTTTTTCCGTCTGGAAGAACTGCATGCCGCTGATCAGGACTTTGAAGTGAAGGTGCAACAACTTGATGCCGAAATGGCGAAAGACTTGAGGACAGCATTGAAGAAGCATTGCCTGCTCCAAGGACTGCGCCTTGCAGAGGTGACCTTCTGGCAGGCGGAAGCGGCTCACCCTTTCCTCAGGGGAATGGAGTAACTGAATTGCCCGCAGCGGGCCGAGCGGATCACGACACCCGGCATCCGCCAGTTTTCGCAGTCCAAGTCGGCGAACCTTTTTGCTCCAGCGTCGCAAAGACCAGTTTCTCTGCCGTCAGCCATCAACCCTGGTGGGGCGAGACTCCGTCGAGCCCTGTTTGCCGGCGATGCCGGCGCGAGCGCAGCGAGCATCTTGGGGTTGCGGGCCGGGATACTCACTCCGTTCGCCTCGCTCCGCTCGTTCGTGGGCTCGACGGAGTCTCTCCCCACCCATGCACGAGTTCGCAAAGAACAGTTCCGCGCCTTCCGCCTTCGTGGAAACATCGTTTGCGTGGCCGCCGAAATACCTCCTCCCGGAAACTCCCGCCGTTTGCGTGGGTTGAATCCGGCCGCGCTCATGGCGCAGGGTTTGTGCCCGCGGGAGGGCGCACCGGCCGCGGCGAGCCTGCCGGTGATTCCCGGCTACGAACTGCTCGAACGGCTGGGCGAAGGCGGCATGGGCGAAGTCTTCCTCGCCCGCCAGCTCAGCCTGGATCGCGAAGTCGCCGTGAAGCTCGTCCGGCGCGAGTTGCTGGCGGAGGAATGGTTCCTCGAACGGCTTGAACGCGAGGCCCGGCTGCTCGCCCGCCTGCGGCATCCGCACCTCGTCACGGTGCATGATTTCCTCCGCCTGCCCGACGGCACCGCGGTCGTGGTCATGGAGCTGGTCGAGGGTGGCAGCCTGCGCGACCGGCTGCGCGCCGTGCCGAACGGCCTGCCGCTGGACGAAGCGTTGACGCTGATCCGGCAGGTCGCCACGGCGTTGGCGGCGGCGCACGCGGAAGGCGTCGTCCACCGCGACATCAAGCCCGAGAACGTCCTGCTGGACGCCGCCGGGCAGGTCCGGGTGACCGACTTCGGCATGGCCTTGTCGCTCGCGCCGGGCGCACCGCGGCTCACCCGCACCGGCGCGACGTTGGGCACACCCGGCTACCTGGCGCCGGAACAGTTGACCGGCGCGGACACGGACGCGCGCACCGATCTCTTCGCGCTGGGCGTGCTGCTTTACGAGATGCTCACCGGCCGGTTGCCGTTGGGCAGCTTCGAGCCCCCGCGCTCAGTGCGACCGGAAATACCCGCCGCCGTCGAAACCGCTCTCCTCCGCGCCCTGAAGCCGAATCCCGCCGACCGGCCGCACGACGTCGCCGCGTGGCTGGAGCTGCTCGCCGCGACCTCGGTGGCCCCACCGACACCAGCGCAGGCCGATCCCTTGCCGGCTTCCGCGTCCCAATCCATCCCGCGCCGGACGCTGCTGCTGGGCGGCCTGCTCGCCGGGCTCGGGGGTGGCCTCGCCTGGTATTGGCTGGCACCGCGGAAGCAGGCTGCCGGCGGCGCGCGTCCGGACGACGGCGGCTGGCAGCCCCTGGATTGGCCGGCAGACCTCGCCGCCGCAACCGTGTCCGGCTCCTGGCGCCGCGAAGGCGACGCGGTGATCTCCGGCGACGGCGTGTGCCTCCTGGCGCTCGCGAAATCCCTGCCGGCGACCGGGGAGCTTCGGTTGAACTTCCGCCGGCTCGGCGGCTCCGAGTCCGTGGCGCTGTTCTTCCGGCACCCGGCCGGCTTCGGGTCCGCCGAGGTGGACGGCTGGTCGCGGCACCGTTCCGGCGTGCAGTCCATCGACGGGCGCACGACCCAGGGCGAGGACGGTTTCGATTTCACCGCGGTGGCCGGCCAGGACCACGAGCTGCACCTGGAACTCCGGCCCGACGAAGTCCGGCTGCGCGTGGACCGGGGCGCGGTGCGGATCTACCCGCTGCAAGGCCGCCAACTCACCGTGGTGCGTCCGTGGAACTGGTCGCCGGACGCCTCGGGCCCGGCGCTCGCCCTCGGGTCCTACCAGAGCCCCACCCGGTTCGAGCGGTTGCGGTGGCGAGGATAAGGGGCGGGAACCTGCCTTCGTGCGTTCCCCAGCATTTTTCCGGCAACAGCTTCCGGAAAATCCTTCTGAGGCGGGTAGAAAGGGATTACCAGCCATGAAGTCTTCCGTGAACGCCGCGACCGCCAAGAACTGCCCCACCTGCTCCCGCCCGCTGCCCTCCGGCGCCCCGGCCGGACTGTGCCCGGCGTGCCTGCTGGCGCAGGGCGCCGAGACGGAATCGGGTGCCGGCGGTCCGCGGAATCGCTTTGTGCCGCCCCCCTTGGCCGAGATCGCGGCGCTGTTCCCGCAGTTGGAAATCCTGCGTCTGCTCGGCGCCGGCGGCATGGGCGCGGTTTACCAGGCGCGGCAGCCGGCGTTGGACCGCTTCGTCGCGCTCAAGGTGCTGCCGGCCGGCGGCGACGGGGCGAACTTCGAGGAGCGCTTCAACCGCGAGGCCCGCGCGCTGGCCCGGCTGAGCCACCCGAACATCGTCACCGTCCATGAGTTCGGGCAGGCGGGCCGGTTGCACTACTTCCTGATGGAGTTCGTGGACGGCGCGAACCTGCGGCAGCTCGAACAGGCCAGCCGGCTTTCGCCGTGCGAGGCGCTCCAGCTCATCCCGCAGATTTGCGATGCGCTCCAATACGCCCACGACGAGGGCGTGGTCCACCGAGACATCAAGCCGGAGAACGTGCTCGTGGACCGCAAGGGCCGCGTGAAGATCGCCGACTTCGGGCTCGCGAAGATTCTCGGGCACGATCCGGAAGCCGCGCGCCTGACCGTGGAAGGCCAGGTGATGGGCACGCCGCACTACATGGCGCCCGAGCAGGTGGAACGCCCGCTCGCGGTGGATCATCGCGCGGACATCTATTCGCTGGGCGTCGTCTTCTACGAAATGCTCACGGGTGACCTGCCGCTCGGGAAATTCGCCCCGCCGTCGCGCAAGGTGCAGGTGGACGTGCGCCTCGACGAGATCGTGCTGCGGGCGTTGGAGAACGATCCCGCGCGCCGTTACCAGCAGGCGAGCGAGGTGAAGTCCGGCGTGGCCACGGTGGTGGAGACGCCCGCGCCCACCGGCCCCGGCGAGGAAGCGCTACCTAGCCTTGATTCAAGCCAGCGGGAAAAACCTGCGCCAGGGTCTTCGCGTTTGGGCAAGAGCTGGTGGCGGGCGATCACCCCGGGGCTAGCTGGCTTCATGGTGTGGCTGCTGGTGATGGTAACGACGACGGCCGTTACCGTCACACTCCCGCAGACGTTCGAGGCGACGGCCCGGGTGTCGGTTGATTTGCCCCGAGATAGCGGCGTCATCGGATCTGACCCCGAATTGATCAGGGTAAGCACGATGCAGCGAATCTGCTCACTGCCAGTCCTCGAACAGACAGTGGACAAACTGAAACTCACCGAAAGATGGGCTGGGAAATTCGGCGGTGGACCGCTTTCGACCCGCGAGGCTGCCTCGTGGCTGGCTCCGATGATCTCCGTGCGATCAATCCGCCTAACCCGCCTCTTTGAGATCGAATGCTCGAACGGATCCCCCATCGAAGCGGCGGAATTTGCCAACGCGGTGGCCGAGTCCTTTGTAGACCAGTCCCGCTTCCAGCCGCCGCCCATCGGTGGCCCGACGGCGGGCCGGTTCGACGCGACGCTGGTCGACCGAGCAGTGGTGCCCCTTCGCGCATCGAAACCCAACATGCCGCTGAATTTCGTGCTCGGGTTCGTAGGCGGCGGCGCGGCGGGCGGTCTGGCCGCCCTCTTCGTAGGCTGGAGGCAGCGGCGGGCGGGCGGTGCGGGACCGGTCGAGGACAAACGCCGAAGTCGTTTCGTGGTCGGCGCGGCCGTAGCCGTGGTCATCGGTGTCCCCTTCGCCGTGGTCCTCAAGGCGGCCCGGACCGCGCAGCAGCCGGAACCGCAGCGGGCGACGGTGCCGCTGAAGCAGGTTATTCGGCCGGGGGGAAGTCCGCTCGGCTCCGGCGCGCGTCCGTCCGCCTTGGAACTTCGGTCGGTCGTGCCCGCGGACGACACCGCCACCTCCTTTGAGCTCCTGACGACGGCGGAGGGCCAGCCCCTTCGCGTGGCCAAGACCCCGTGGCTGCGAGGCGACGCCTTCGCCGGCGCCAGTTGGCGGATGGATCCAGTTTCGAACACCCGGGTCATCGTGCTGCGCTTGAGCGACTCGGGACGACGGGAGTTTGCCCGGCTCAGCGCCGAGCATGTGCGGGAACAGGTCGCGCTGGTTTTGTCCGGGCGGATTCTGTTCGCCCCGCAGATTGCCGCGCCGATGGACGTCGCCACGTTGGAGCTAGGCGGCCTGGACCGGGAACGCGGCCAGTTTGTGGAACTGCTCGCGGCCTTGAATCCGCGGCCCGCCGCCGCCGGGCCCATCCGCTTCGGCGATGCGCACGAGGCGGTGTTGACCAACAGCAGCGGCGGGACGTTTCACTGGTGGAACTTGGCGGAGGGCGGCGCCGTGTCCGTGAGCGGGTTGGAACCTCTGTGGGCAAAGATGGCCGCGATTCCGATTCCAGCGGAGGCGCGCAAAGGCTCGGCGGGCGGGTTGGATCGTTCCACCCGGGAATACCACGAGTTCCGGCGGGCCATGGGCGGGGACCTGGAGGCGTTGGGCGGCAATCCGATGCCCGTGGTGAACGGCCAAGACCTCACGGTCGTGCCCCTCGCCGGTGATGGGCAATCCCCGACCGCCCTCGAAGTCGCCTACCGCTGGGAACTGCTGCACCAGGAACCCGAACCGGAAAACCTGCTGTCCACCGGCACCTACGCCCTCCGAACCCGTCGCGGATTCACCGGCATCCTGGAGGTGCTCGGCTGGACCGAGGACCAGACCGGGGTGCGGATTCGCTACCGCGAAGTGGTCAACTCCAACGCGGCTCCGTAACCATGGCTGGCCCCGCTTCCGATCCGACCTCCACCCCCAACCCGCGCGACGTCTTCGTCACCACGCGCTGGACGATGGTCATTTCCGCCGGGCGCAAATCGTCGCCGCACTCCGAACGGGCGCTGGCCGAGCTGTGCCAGACCTACTGGTATCCGCTCTACGCGTTCGTGCGGCGGCGAGGGACGACGAAGGAGGACGCCGAGGATCTCGTGCAGGCGTTCTTCGCCCGCTTCCTGGAGAAGAACTACCTCGAAGGACTCGCCGCCGATCGTGGCAAGTTCCGTGCCTTCCTCCTCGCCGCGCTGAAACACTTCCTCGCCAACGAATGGGACCGCGCCCAGGCCCAGAAGCGCGGCGGCGGCGCCGAGCACCTGTCGCTGAACTGGCAGGACGCCGACGAGCGCTTCCACCTCGACCCGCCGGACCCGACGAATCCCGAGCGGCTCTTCGACCGCGAATGGGCGCTGGCCCTGCTCGACCGTGTGATCACCCGTCTTGCCGCCGAATGTGCCCGCGACGGCAAGGCGAACCTGTTCACCCAGGCCAAGGGCTTCCTCACGGTCGGCTCCGCGGCAATTCCCTACGGCGAAGCGGCCCAGCAACTCGGCATGGACGAAGGCACCCTGCGTGTGGCCGTCCACCGCCTGCGCAAGCGCTACCGCGAACTGCTGCGTGACGAGATTGCCCAGACCCTCGCCGAGCCCGGCCAAGTGGACGAGGAACTGCGCTCGCTGCTCGCGGCGTTGGCGGGGTGAGAGTGCGGCGCCGTCGCCTGCCCGGGTTACCGCGACGGGCGTGGCCGACTTCAGCAGCGTGCTCGACGCCGAACGCACGCTGCTGAGCCTGCAGGAACAGCGCGTCACCAGCGAAACGCAGGCCGCCACCCGGCTCGTCGCGGTCTACAAGGCGCTGGGCGGCGTCGGCCCCGCCGGGGAGTGAAGCCGAGGCCACGAGGCGGGCGACTCATTGCTCGACAGCCGATGGCCGGGATTCAACCTCCCTGGCGCAGCGAATACGGCGGTGAATCCACCCCACCAGTGTCGCTCACTTAAATGTTAGGCGTATGAGCATCGCGTTAGCAAAGAACGAGGATTGCGTTGCCCCAACGACGGAAGACATCACAGCATTCGAGCATGAGCGTGACATTGTTCTTCCGTTGGATTACCGCGCCTTCCTTTTGAGTTCGCCTGGCGGCTCTCCTGTCGTCTCCGACTGGTCCAGCTTCGGAACAGATGGAGACGTGGTCGGCTACATCTTCGGGATACACAGAGGCGCAGAGTGGAAGCGATTGAGTTACGCTATTTCGCAGTTTGGGCATGATCTCTCTGCATTTCTTCCCGTGGCCATCAGCAGCGGCGGCAATTATTTCCTTTTGCGACTTGGTGAGCCGGACCGAGGTGCTGTTTATTTCTGGGATCACGAGTTGGAAGATTTCCGTCCGCCAACTTTTGAATCGCTGGTTCGTGTTTCCGATTCGTTTCCTTTGTGGTTAGCTAGCCTTCGAGAGCCATAAATACGCCTCCTGAGAAACTTCCCGTAGAAGTCATTGTGGCGAGGCGACATTACCCGCTTTGGCATGCCAATGTTCTTTTTCCAGTTTGAGGCGCGGCCCAAGCAGACACACCCGGAGGGAGACCGGTATGCTGGGGCGATGGTGAATTGTTGGATATTGCGCGACAACCAAAGTCAGGCCGAGGCCGTTGCGCGTGACTGGATCGGGGATGAGGATTGGCGCATCACTAGCGTCGAAGAGGCGATGCTGATGACGAGAGAGATGCAGGCGGCGCATCCCGACGGAATGCAGTATTTCGAGCAGGCCGAGATTGATGGCGAGGTTTTCGTCTTCCATACATGGCCAGTTGGAACACCAGGTCGAAAAGACGTCGCCTCCTGAGAAACTCCCGCGGGATTTATTGGGCTTGAACGAAGATGAAGCCAAGCGCGGCGGCGCGCCGGATGCGGATCCGTTCGTTGGCCCGCCCGCAATTTGTGAGTGTCGTGCCACCGGGTGCCCCACAGTGAAACACGCCAGTCAGCCGCAGAGCGGCGGCAGAACGCACCTCACAGCGTCAGCTGCGGGTGGTGCACGGTGAACGAGCCAGCCCCGGCAGGGGCGACAGACCCTTCGGTATAGGGCCAGACCGCCAACGCTGTCGCCCGGGGCTACGTTCTGCCGCGCCGGCGGCGCTGGGACAAACACTTGGGTCGGCCCTCGCCGGGCTTCACTCTCGGGCTCTCGGCCCGCTTGGACTTTCCGCCAAGGAATTGTTTGCGCTCACCCCACCGCCACGGGCCGGCTGTCGTTCCGGGCGGATTCCAGGCAGGCATCCAGCAGGCGTTGGGTCCGGAGGGAACGTTCCGGCCAAGCGTCGTTCAGCGTGCCGGTCGCGACCTGCGCGGCGAAGTGGCGGAACAGGTTGGTCTCCTGCGCCGTGGGATGGTTGTTGCTGGCTTCGCGCACGATTTCGCGCCGGGCGTGCGATTCCATCACAAACCGGCAGCCGCGAACGTGGAACTCGGGCTGGTTCACCTCGAAGGCGCTCTCCTCGCCGGCGAACGGCAGCACGAAGTCGGACACGTGCAGGTGGCCGCGGGTGCCGCTGACGTTGGCCCACTGCTGGTTTTCGGTGAGGAACGAGCAGTAGAAGACCGCCGACACGCCGTCGGCAAACCGGAGTTCGCCGGAGAATTCCGCCGGCACGGGGCCGGGACCGGCGGCCTGGCCAAACGTGGAGTGGATGCGGCCGGTGACTTCCTGCGGCAGGCGTCCGCCGAGGGCTTCGAGGGTGAAGACGAGCGAATACCAGGCGAGGTCGCCGGCGCAGCCCTGGGGCTCCAGCGCACCGTGGACCCGCATGTTGTGCGCGAAGAAGTCGGCATCGCCGCGGAAGGTGAACTGCGAGGCGATCCGGCGGATGTCGCCGACCGAGGTCCCGTCGGCCAGCACTTCCTTGAGCCGCTCCAGCCGGCGGCCGTGGACAAACATCACGCCGTCCATGAACTGCACGCCGTGGCGCCGGCAGGCGTCGGTCATGGCCGTGAGGTCCGCCAGCGTGGGCGCGCAGGGCTTCTCGCACACGACGTGTTTGCCGGCCTCGGCGGCGCGGATGACCCACTCGCGGCGGAGGCCCGTGGGCAAAGGGATGTAGACGGCGTCCACGTCGGGCGCGGCGAGCAGCTCGGCGTAGCTGCCGAAGGCGCGGGGCGGCACGGGCAGCGGCACGTCGGCCTGGCATTCGGCGATGAACTGCCCGGCGCGCGCGAGGTCGCGGCTGGCGACGCCGGTAAGCACGCCGTTGCCGGAGTTGTGGATCGCGTGCCAGTTCTTCCGGGCGATGTTGGCGGTGCCGAGGATGCCCCAGCGCAGCGGTGTCGGTGTCATGGCCGAGAGTTGGGGCGAAACGGCGCCCGGGGAAAGCGGGAAAGAGGCGGCCCGGTTCGCGCGGTAGCTGCGGACGTAAGTCCGTGGGCGGGCTGGTCGGCGCGGCGGGACTGCCA
>JBIIUN010000576.1:0-2878 GCA_044339945.1 Kapaibacterium sp. (SeqCode) | reverse complement strand
CCTTGAACGCAGCCTGGGCTTCCTTGAAGCGCTTCTCGCCGAGCACGACGCGCTGGACCGCTTCCGGGAAACCGCCGTCCGGCCAGCCGAGTCCGCCGCTGAGCATGTCGATGACGCTCTCGGGGAACGGCGTGGCGCCGGCCTCAAGGTTCACGACGTCGGCCGCCTTGATGCCCTTGCTGAAGAGGAAGAGCGCCATGTCGCCGACGACCTTGCTGGATGGCGTGACCTTCACAATGTCGCCGAAGAGTGCATTCACCTCGGCGTAGGTGCGGGCGATCTCGGGCCAGCGGTGCGACACGCCCATGCTGGCGGCCTGTTCCTTGAGGTTGGTGTATTGGCCACCCGGCATCTCGTGCAGGTAAACTTCGGCGGAACCGGTCTTCGGCGCGGTGTCGAACGGCGCGTAGATCTCGCGGACTTTTTCCCAGTAGTCGGAGAACTCGTTCAGGGCCTCGAGGTCCAGCTTCGTGTCACGCGGCGTGTGTTGGAGCGCGGCGACGACGGAGTTGAGGTTCGGCTGGGAGGTGCTGCCGCTCATGCTGGCGAGCGCGAGGTCCACGACGTCCACGCCGGCGTCGCTGGCGCGGAGCACGCTGGCGGAATTGATCCCGCTGGTGTCGTGCGTGTGGAAGTGGACGGGAATGCCAACCTCGTCCTTGAGCGCCTTCACGAGCTTCTGCGCGGCGTAGGGACGGCAGAGGCCGGCCATGTCCTTGATCGCGAGGAAGTGCGCGCCCATGCGCTCGAGCTCCTTCGCGAGCTTCACGTAATACTTCAGCGAGAACTTGTCGCGGCGTTCGTCGAGGATGTCGCCGGTGTAGCAGAGCGTGCCCTCGCAGATGGCGTGGGTGTCCTGCACGGCCTCCATCGCGACGCGGAGGTTCGGCAGGTAGTTCAGCGAGTCGAAGATGCGGAAGATGTCCATGCCCGACGCGGCGGCGTGCTTCACGAAGCCGGCGACGACGTTGTCGGGATAGTTCGAGTAGCCGACTGCGTTCGAGCCGCGGAAAAGCATCTGGAAGCAGATGTTCGGGATCTTCGCGCGGAGCTGGCGGAGGCGTTCCCAGGGATCCTCGCTGAGGAAGCGCATCGCGGTGTCGAAGGTCGCGCCGCCCCACATCTCCAGCGAGAAGAGGCCGGTCTTCGCGTCGCCGACGCGGTGGGCCAGGGCATCCGCGCACGCCAGCATGTCGTAGCTGCGGACGCGCGTGGCCATGAGCGACTGGTGGGCGTCGCGGAAGGTGGTGTCGGTGACGAGCAGGCGCTTCTGCTTCAACGTCCACTCGGCGAACTTTTTCGGGCCGAGTTCCAGCAGCAGGTTGCGGGTGCCGGCGGGGAGTTCAGTCAGGATGGGCTTCGGCACCACTGGCGCATCGAACGCCTTCGCCGGCTTGTAGCCCTTGGCGTGCGGGTTGCCGTTGACGATGACGTTGCCGAGGAAGTTGAGCAGCTTGGTCGCGCGGTCCTTGCGGGTCTTGAACGCGAACAGCTCCGGCGTCGTGTCGATCAGCGTCGTGGTCGCCTGGCCGCTCTGGAACTGCTCGTGGCGGATGACGTTTTCCAGGAACGGGACGTTCGTCTTCACGCCGCGGATGCGGAACTCGCGCAGGGCGCGGTCCATGCGGTCCATGGCGATCTCATAGGTTTGGCCCGAGGCGATGACCTTCACGAGCATCGAGTCGTAGAAGGGCGTGATGACGGCGCCGGAATATCCCATCGCGCCGTCGAGCCGGACGCCGAAGCCGCCCGGGGAGCGGTAGGCGAGGATCTTGCCGTAGTCGGGCGTGAACTTGTTCTCCGGATCCTCCGTGGTGACACGGCACTGGATGGCGTAGCCGTTCCGCGGAATCTGGTTCTGCACCGGCATCCCAACCTCCTTGGAATGCAGCGCGTGGCCCTGCGCGATCAGGATCTGGGCGCGCACGAGGTCGAGGCCGGTGATCACCTCGGTGACCGTGTGCTCGACCTGGATGCGCGGGTTCATCTCGATGAAGAACCACTCATGCGCGTCGAGGTCGTAGAGGAACTCGACCGTGCCCGCGTTGTCGTAACGGATCTCGCGGGCGAGCCGGGCCGCTGCGTCGCACAGCTCCTTGACGATGTGTTCCGGCAGGCCGAACGACGGGGCCACTTCGACGACCTTCTGGTGGCGGCGTTGCACGGAACAGTCGCGCTCGTGCAGGTGGATTACATTGCCGTGTTGGTCGCCGAGGATCTGCACCTCGATGTGCTTCGCGCGGGGAATGTAACGTTCGAGGAACACCGCGCCGTTGCCGAACGCGCGGGCGGCCTCGCCCTGCGCCTCGTCGAGCAGGCCGGAGAGTTCGCTCTCCTTCTTCACCACGCGCATGCCGCGGCCGCCGCCGCCGAAGGCCGCCTTGATGATGAGTGGGAAGCCGATGGACTTCGCCGCCTTGAGCGCCGCGTCACGGTCGGCGATGGCATCCTCGGTGCCGGGCAATGTGGGGACGCCGATGCGCTGGGCGACCGCGCGGGCGGCCGTCTTGTCGCCCATCATGTCGAGGATCTCGGGCCGTGGGCCGACGAAGGTGATGCCGGCGCGGGCGCACGCCCGGGCGAACTCCGGATTCTCGCTCAGGAAACCGTAGCCGGGATGAATGGCGTCCACGCCCTTCTCCTTGGCCGTCGCGACGATGCTCTCGATGTCGAGGTAGGCGGCGACGGGACCCTTGCCTTGGCCGATCAGGTAGGACTCGTCGGCCTTGAAGCGGTGGATGCAGAAGCGGTCCTCCTGCGCGAAGATGGCGACGGTGCGCAGCCCAAGCTCGGTGCCCGCGCGGAAGATGCGGACGGCGATCTCGGAACGGTTGGCCGCCATGAGCTTCTGGAACTCACGACGGGCGGGTGGCTCGGT
>JBIIUN010000575.1:0-2879 GCA_044339945.1 Kapaibacterium sp. (SeqCode) | reverse complement strand
GGTTCGCGACCGACAACATGCGCTGGGCGCCGCTTCCAAGGCGTCTTAGGCTGCCAACCGAGCAATCCACGAAGGCGGGCGTTTTCGGTGAGCGCGTCCTGCCCTTGGGTGGCGGCCAGCCGGAGCTGCCCATTCTCGGTTTGCAGGCGTTCCAGCTCAGAAATGAGGGTGCGGCGGGTCAGCAGCGCGTAGCTGGCCCGGTCCACGAAGCTCTGGCCAGATCCGGCCAAGCCGAAGAGCGGGAGGAACACTCCCGATACGGCCAGCTTCAACCGGCCGGCCGCGGTGGGCGGCAGGTTGAGCAGCAGGAGCGTCAGCACCGTCACGATGCCGAGCGCCCAGTAATGCGCGCGTTTGAGCACTTCGTTCGACCCGTCATTGGGGCGAACGCACTTCCGGGGAAATCAGATTGCTCAGTTCGTTGAACTCGAGGCCACGCGTTTCAGGAAGCTGAGTTCCTGCAGCACGCGCCCGGTCCCGGTCGCGACGGCCGTCAGCGGGTCGTCGGCGATGTGGACGGGCAGCCCGGTCTCCTGCGCGATCAAACGGTCGATGTTGCGGAGCAGGGCGCCGCCGCCGGCCATCATGATGCCCCGGTCGACAAGGTCGGCCGAGAGTTCGGGCGGGCAGCGTTCTAGCGTGATGCGGACGGACTCAAGGATGCTGGAAAGCGGTTCCTGGAGGGCGGCGCGGATCTCTTCCGACCGGACGATGACCGTCTTGGGCAAACCGGCCGCGAGGTCGCGGCCCTTCACTTCCATGGTCAGTTCCTGGTCGAGGGGGAAAGCGGAGCCGATGCGAATCTTGATTTCCTCGGCGGTGCGTTCGCCGATCATTAAATTGTAGGCACGTTTCAGGTGCGCGACGATGGTCTCGTCGAATTCGTCCCCGCCCACGCGCACGCTCCGGCTGAACACGATGCCGGCGAGCGAGATGATCGCGATTTCGCAGGTGCCGCCGCCGATGTCCACGATCATGTTGCCGGCCGGTTCGTGCACCGGGAGGCCGACGCCGATGGCCGAGGCCATGGGCTGTTCGATGAGGTAGACTTCGCGGGCGCCCGCATGGGTGGCGGAATCCTTGACCGCGCGTTTCTCCACCTCGGTGATGCCGCTGGGGACGGCAACCACGACGCGGGGGGCGATCAGCTTGCGGTGATGAACCTTCTGGATGAAATGGCGAAGCATCGCCTCGGTGATCTCAAAGTCGGCGATGACGCCGTCTTTCATCGGCCGGATGGCGACGATATTGCCGGGGGTGCGGCCAAGCATGCGCTTCGCCTCATCGCCCACGGCCAAAACATTGGTGGTCCCCGCCTGGATGGCGACGACGGAAGGCTCACGCAGCACAATGCCCTGGTCACGGACGTAAACTAGGGAGTTTGCCGTGCCCAGATCTATCCCGATGTCATTCGAGAAGAGACTCTTCAGTTGCGCGAACATGAAACGTGCTCCACGAGCACGGCCGCAAGGTGGGGAGTCGGGTCCAAGGAATCAAGCGGAAGCGTGGACAACTTGTGAACAACTGCCGGAATGGCTGCGGCTCGCGAGGGGCGACTGGCTCATTTGACGACGCGGTAGCTGACTACGGCCTCGGCGATTTCCAGATTCGCCTCTGGCTTGGTTCGGCCTACCACCGCCAAGCCTCCGGAAACTGATTCGGAGGGGCGCACGGGGACTTGTTCCCAAAAGGGTGATCCTTTCCCGGGTGGAGTGAGCTCTTCTTCGAACGGTGTTGAGGCGCAGACCGCTTTCAAATTCTTCACCTCGGTGGGGCTGTCGGGGACTGCGAAGCCCCCAAAGCCGTCCGGCAGCGGGCGCGCTGGGAGGAGTTGACCAGCACGGAGTGGTCGGTCATCCGGGCGCTGGAGAAGTTTGGCTCTCCCAAGGCGGTGGCCTCGCAGCCGAAGTCGTTGTGGGTGGCCAAGACCGTCTCCTCCCACCTGCAAAGCATCTACGGAAAACTGTGCGTGCGGGGTTACCCGCTCGTGATTGGCCTGTATCGCGATGATGGCGCCAGCCGCGATCCGGGTCGAAAGCAGGTCTAGACGGGCGACGGATCGAAGCCGGCAGCGACTTGGAGGGGGAGAATAGCGGACGCGGTTTGGGGCGCACCCAAGGCTGCAGTGGCCTTGCTTTGCTCGCCGCCGGGGAGCTCGTCCTCGGCGGCTTCGCGTTGAATTCCAAGCGGGCCGGTTACGGCCCAACGGTTTGGCTCAAGGCCAGGCCGCAAGGATCTGCTCGGCTTGCGTCACCTGCTCGGCGGAGCCGGTGAAATTGAACCGGAACTTGCCGGCGCGGCGGGTGACTTCGACCTTGATGGTGTCGAGGCCGCTGTTCTTCATGCGTAGGCGGAGTTGCTTGTAGATTTCCGCTTCACCGTGTTGCTGGAGACTTTTGCTCACGGTCGAGCTTCCTTGCTCCCCCATCCCAAGGCAATGTGAAACCCCGGGTATTTGCCGGCTCCACATTGCTGTGGTGTATCGGCACCGTGCTGCGAGTGGTCCCTGGGGACATCCACCGACCGGGCTTCGGCGGACGAGGGCATCTGCTGAGCTCAGTGGGACGATAAAGATGGAGACTCCTGAGGTCGTCTCCTACGGGTCGTAGCCGCGGACGTGAGTCCGTGGCCGGGCCGCGGGCCGCAGTCGGACTGCCACCGACTCATGTGGGCGGCTACGGGGTTGTTGTGAGCCCAATCGCGTCCGCCCGCCCAAGCCGGAAGCGATTGGGCTGGCCCGCCTTCCCCCGGCGCGGACAAGCTTCGCCGCGTTCATGGGCACTCTATTTCTCTGTCCGCCGGGAATCGAAGGCTTCGATGGCGGGGCCGGTTCCCGCTATCAGGCCCGGCGGGAGGTGACCAGCTTCTGGTATCCGACC
>JBIIUN010000127.1:0-11042 GCA_044339945.1 Kapaibacterium sp. (SeqCode) | reverse complement strand
TTGAGCGAGGTCACCGAGATGGCCTTGCCGCTGCGGCCTTCCGTGAAGCGGGCGTTGCCAATGCGGGTGCCGTGGTTGCCGCGGCCAGACTGATCCCAAAGGTTTCCGTCGAGGGGGAGCCAGGCGACGAGGTCCTCGTTGATCCCGCGCTGCTGGACGTTCGCGCCGAACATGCCCTTGAGGCGGATGGCCTGAATTTCCTCCGGGGTGATTGCCCGGCGCCAGATGGCGACGTCGTCGATCGTGCCGTCTTCCATCACCACGGTGCCGTTGTCCGTGTAATTGCCGGTGCCGTCCTGGCCGATGTTGGTGGGAAAACCAGGGCTGACCGTCGTGCCGGTGGTAGGCAGCAACTGACGGTTCATTTCGCGACCGTCCACGAAGGCGACTGCCTCGCCGCCGCGCTGGAACGTCACCGCGACGTGATGCCAACGCCCGTCACTGAGGAGTCCCGGACCGCTGTCGTAGTCACGACGTTCGCCGACCTGTTCGGCAAAATTCCATTGGAAGCGGCCGTCCGCGCCGGTGGCCAGCGCGTAGCCGATGTTACCGCCGCTGCTCCAGTTCTTGTTGGCGATGAACACGGGGTCTCGGAGCCAGTTGGAGAACTTGACCCAGAACGAGAACGAGAAGTCGGCGTCCACGCTGAACTCGAGGTCCGCCGCCTGACCGAGCGTCACGAAGTTGAATTCGTTGAGGGCGCTGCGCTGCGAGAAGCGGAGGGCCTTGCCGCCGATCATGCCTTCGACCAGCGAAGGGTTGCCTACGGGCGTCCCGTGATTGCCGCGGCCGGAGCTGTCCTGGTAGTCCGCATCAAAGGTCAGGTGGGCGACCAGTCCCTGGCGGAGGTCGTTGACGATGGCGAGGGGCACTTCGGCGGTCGTGGCGGTCTGGCCGTTGCCGGCGCTGATGCGCACGGAGTATTTCGCGCCGTCGGTTGCCTTGACGCGGGCGAGCGTGAAGGAGTTGGCCGTGGCGTCGGGGATGACGTTGCCATCCTTGAGCCATTGGTAGGTCAGCGGGGCGACGCCGGCTGCGCGAACCTTGAAGGAGGCGCGGGCACCAATCGCCGCCGACAGCCCCAGCGGCGGTTCGATGATGGTCGGGGGCTGAGTGACGTCCACCGCGACGTCCGCGGGATTGCTCTCGACGGTCGTCACGCCGTTACCCACGCGGCAAACGTAGGCGCCGGCCTGGGCTGCCTGGATGTTGGCCAGGCTGAGGATCGCATTGGTGCCACCCGGGACCGGTTGATTGTTGCGGCGCCATTCGAACGTGAACGGCGAAGTGCCGCGGGGCAGCACGCGCAGGGTCACGTTTTCGCCGGCGATGGTATTCTGCGATTCCGGGTGCTTGGTCAGGGTGGGCGCTTCGGGCGTGGAGGTGACGGAAGCCAGGTTTTGACCCGCCTTGCCGGCGTTGTAGATCGCCACGGCTTCGGTGGCGGTCACCACGCGGCGCCAGATCCCGACGTCGTCGATCATCAGGTCGTTGATTTCGACGCTGCCGCCGTCGGTATAGCGCCCCGTGCCGTCCTGACCGATGTTCACGGCCTGGCCGACGGGCGTATCGAGGTTGTTCGGGCTGGCCGACACATCACGTTCATCCACGACCACGCCATCCAGATAGGTCACCACTTCGCCGGCCCGCAGCACGGTCATCACCACGTGATGCCACTGGCCATTGTTCAGGGTGCTCGCCGGACCGTCGTAATCCTTCCGCTGGCCCGGGGCGCCGCCGTAGTTCCACTGGAGTCGACCGTCGGTGCCGGTCGCAATCATCCAGCCCTGATACTGGCCGCTGAGCCAGTCCTTGTTGGAGATGAGCGGGGGATCGAAGATGAAGTCGCTGAACTTCACCCAGAGGCTGATCGTGAAGTCCGTGTCGGTGCCAAAGTTGAGGTCGGCCGGCGCCCCTAGGGTGACGTAGTTGAAGGCGGTCCCATCCTTCTTGAAGGACAGCTTCACCGCGCCGCCACCCACCGCGCCGGTGCCGTAGCCGATGGTGCCGACGGCGGTCCCGTGATGGGCCTTGCCGGAGGCGTCTTCGAGGGTGTTGTCAAAGGTCAGGTGGGTCACCAACTGGTCGGTGATCGCCGCCTGTCCGGCACAGGCCAGCAAGCTGGCGAGCACCGTGGTCAGGGCATGAGGTTTCATGTGCAGGTTTGCTGGGATGGATCGAGGGAAAGGGGTCAGCGCGGGGTCTCGTTCGGGACTTCGCCGGAATACCAGCGGTAGTCCACGCCGCGGGAATGCCGGATGGACGAGACGTTGCCGGGCACCCAGAGCGTCGCGCACTGGCGGTTGTGCCGGAACCATTCGAACTCCATTTTCTTGCCCGGGTAGAAACCGGCGAGTCGGTATTTCCACTGGGTGAGGCATTCCTGATAGCCGGGGAAGATGCCGAGGCTGTCCTCGGGGCCTTCCATCCGTTGCTCGGCAGAGTCCTGCGCGAAGACAGTGGTCTGCGGACTGGCCATGCCGGAGAGCTTGCGGGCGCGCTCGGGATCGGCGGTCAGCGGATTGGGCGGCTCCAGCGCGACGAAGCGGTTGATGCCGTAACTGGAGTTCAGCCAATACTCGTGCGGATAGGCGAGCCCAGTCTCGCGCCATTCATCCACGATCTTGGCGGACGGACAGCGGAACGTGCGTTTGGTGCCGGCGAAGTAGCTGATGTAGGCAACGCCCCAGTAGGCGATCTGGACCTGATTCGGGTTGGACAGGTCCAGCAGTTCCTTGTGCTGCGGCGTCAGCGTCCACTGGCCGTGGTTGGGCACCTGGGCGCGCCGACTGGCATCAAGGTAGTAGTGAAAGGCGTCCGCATTGTCCTGGGCATACATGGTCGTCCCCAGGGAAATCTGCCGAAGGTTGTTGATGCAGGCGGCGTGCCGCCCCTTTTCCTTCGCCTTGGCGAGGGCTGGCAGAAGCAACCCGGCGAGGATGGCGATCACGGCAATCACCACCAGCAATTCGATCAGCGTAAACCCCTTCGCTTGGCAGACATTCCGGGGGAACGGGGCGACTGGATTCGGCACGCCGGTAGTCAAACCCCGTCCGGATGGCAACTCAGGTGCCCTCGCGTCACGAATCGGCAACGTGCAAGTCTCCATCCGGAGTCATGCGAGTTACGATCCGTCACACCGGGCCGGCAATCGGCTTCAATAAGCAAAAACCCGCCACGGAACTTTTCCGGGCGGGTGGCTCGCGCGCCGTTTCGCCGGCGCAGGGAGGCGGTCGAACTCAGAAGTTCATCTGGGCCTGCACGTAGAAGTAGTCGGCATCCTGCGAGCCGACGCGGGCGAGCGAGTCCTGAATGTAATCGCCCACGAAGAAGCGGGAATAGTTGGCTTCGAGGGTCAGGTGCTTGTGCACGCGGAAGTTCAAGGTGAGGTCGACCTCGGTGCCGACAAAGCTGCCGGCGTCGGGGTTGATCCCGTAGCGGGTCCCACGGACGCCGGCCGGCAGGAAATTGACACGTTGGGAGCCGGCGGGGCCAACGGCGCCGCCGCGCGGCAGACCGGCGACGTTGTAGAAGGCATCATTCACGGTCGCGAGGAACTTGGCGTGGCCGTCCAGCTGCAACCGGATGCGGGGCGTCAGCATGATGGAGCTTTGCAGGCGCAGGTTGTGGATGTTCTGGAGGGAGGTGAAGTCGGCGTAACCGTAGAAGAGGTGGCCGGTGGGGTAGAGGTGGACGAACGTATCGTGGTCGCCGTCCAACGGATCGTTGTCGCCCGAGGCGTGGCTGTATTCGAAGCCGAGCCGGGGGGCGAAGGCGCTTTCCTTCCAGGTGTAGCCGGCGGCGCCGATGACGGCGTAGGCGCGATGGTCCTCGCGCACCGCGAAGGCGCCCTGGTTCCGGAAGTCGCGGAAGTTGCCGAACTGGTAGTAGGCCTGGAGGCCGAAATCGACGTTCTGCCAGTCGTTCGTGGAGTTCTTCAGGTAGGTGCCGACGGTGTAGATGTCCTGGGCGGCGGGCGGACGGAACGGGGCCGGAACCGTGCCGAGATAGCCCGCCGTGGCATCCTTGCTCACGTTGCGGGACAGGAAATAGAACTCGCTCCAGAGCTTGGGGATCTTCTTGGTCGTGAACTGGATGCCGGAGAAGCCCTCGTCTTCGTTCCATTCGTTGAAATGCCCGTCCCGCGGCGCCACCAGATAGCTGCCGAACGCATCGAACGAGCCGATGGAAGTTTGGTATCGGAGCCGCACGGCATCCCACTGGCGCTGGATGTTATTCCAAGGAAGGGGTCCCACGAGCCGGTGCTCGCCAAGGATGATTTCCTGCCGGCCGACTTTCACGGACACGGGGAACTCCTTGTGATTGCCGATGACGACATAGGCCTGCTGGAGGTCGAAGGGGCCGTCGTGTTCCGGACTTACTCCGGTGCCGACGGGGCCGGCGCTCGTGACCACGGCCGGATTGGCCGGGGAAAAGTTGATGACCCCGTTGCCGGAACCGGAGCGTTCGTCGCTGACCGCCGAGCTGTGGCGGCCCTGAACGAACACCTCGAACCACTTCCCCGTGTAGCCGACGCGGGGAAGAACCTTGGTCAGCAGGTAGTTGTTGTCGTTGTCGACGTCGGTGCGGAAGTCGGCGGCGGAACCGGGGCCGACGAAGCCGCCGTTCTGCTTCACCTCGTAACGGCCCCAGTAAAGCACGCCGAGGTTCCAGGCGTTCATGTAGGGGTCATCGGCGCGGAGGAACTCGTTCAACCAGCCGGGGGAAGGCGCCACCGGACTGGTGATGCCCCAGTCGCCGGCGTGGACGAGGGTGGATCCGGCCGCCAAGGCCGCGAGACTGAGACGGGTAGCTGTCGATCTGAGCTGCTTCATGGGAGTGGTTTCAGTGGTGGGCAAGGAAAGAGCTTTCGGTCAGGCGGGGCCTTGACCTCGGTCAGAATTGCGGCGGTGGCGGACCTCAGCTTGCGGTTGGCTGGGCCCGGCGTCGGTGGGCGTGGATTTCGAGAAACTCGATGAGCCGCTCGCGCAGCGGGTAATAGTCGGGATGTTCCATGACGGCCTTGCGATCCCGCGGCCGGGGGAACTTCACCTCGATGATGTCGCCGACCTCGGCTTCGGGGCCGTCGGTCATGCACACGACGCGATCACTGAGGTAAAGCGCCTCGTCCACGTCGTGCGTGACCATGAGCGCGGTGATGCGGTTCTTGCGCCAGAGCTCGAGTAGCACGGCCTGCAACTCGTAGCGGGTGAGCGAATCCAGCATCCCGAAGGGCTCGTCGAGCAGCAGCATCTTGGGCTTCAACGCGAAGGCCCGGGCGATGCCCACGCGCTGGCGCATGCCTTGGCTGAGTTCCGCCGGGCGCTTGTGCATCGCGTCGGCCAGGCCCACGACGCTCAGGTAGTATTCCGCGATCTGTTCGCGCTCGTGCTTCGGCGCGGTGAAGAACACCTGGTTGATGCCGAGCATCACGTTCTCGAAGGCGGTGAGCCACGGCAGCAGTGACGGCGACTGGAAGACCACCCCGCGGTCCGGGCCCGGTCCGGCCAGCTCGCGCCCGGCCAGGATGATGCCGCCATCGGTGATGCCATTGAGGCCGGCGACCATCGAAAGCACGGTGGACTTCCCGCAGCCGGAGTGGCCGATGAGCGTGACGAACTCGCCCTCGGCCAGCCGCAGGTTGAAGTCCTTGACGATCACCGCCGGCCCCTTGGGTGACGGATAGACCTTGGTGAGGTTGAACAGTTCGCAGTAGGCGCTCATGGGGCGGTGGCGGTAGGCGGGGACGGCGATCAGGGAGCGACTTCGACGGCTTCGCGGCGTTTCTCGCCCCGGCGGATCGGGCCGCGGCGGCCGAAGGACAGCCGGGGGGTCGAGATGTCCTCGGGTTCGATGTCGGGCAGGACAAGGTCGCGGGTGATGGTGGTCTTGGGTTTGGCGCCGACGGCCAGCAGCGAGGCGACCACCTGGTTGCGCAGTTGCTTGAACTCGGCGTTCTCGTTCAGGAACCGCCGGTCGCGGGGCCGCGGCAGCGTGATCGGGATGCTCGCCGCCAGCGTGGCGTTCGGCCCGCGCGTCAGCGGCACCACGCGGTCGGCGAGCAGGATCGCTTCGTCAGGATCGTTGGTGACCAGCACGACGGTGGTCCGGGATTCCTGCCAGATGCGGGCGATTTCGTCCTGCAACGTGGCCCGCGTCAGGGCGTCGAGCGCGCTCAACGGTTCGTCGAGCAGGAGGACCTTGGGGTTCATCGCCAGCGTGCGGGCGACGCTGACCCGCTGGCGCATGCCGCCGGAGAGTTCCGAGGGTTTCTTGTCGCGGGCCTTGGCCAGGTTGACCATCGCCACGAACTTTTCCGTGTGGGCAATCCGCTCGGCTTCCGGCTTGTCCGCGAGCACCTGATCGACGGCGAGCTTCACGTTCTCGAACACCGTGAGCCACGGCAGGAGCGAGTAGTTCTGGAACACCAATCCGCGGTCAGGGCCGGGGCCGTCCATTTCCTGTCCGGCCAGCTTCACGGTGCCGGAGTCCGGCCGGATCAGGCCCGCAAGCAAGGACATCAGGGTCGTCTTGCCGGCGCCGCTGTAGCCGACGATGGCGACGAACTCGCCCTCCTCGATGCCGAGGTTGATGTCGGTCAGAATTTCAGAGCGGTCGTTGGCGGGACCGTAGCCTTTGCTGACGTGGGAGACTTCGAGGAAGGGCATGGCAAAGTGCGGTTAGGCCGTCTTGAAGCGGCGTTCGACGACGCTCATCAGGCGGTCGAGGATGAAGCCCACGACGCCGATCGTGAGGATGCAGAGGATGATCTGCTCGTAGACCAGCGCGTTGTATTGCTGCCACAGGAAGCCGCCCACACCGGGCCGGCCGGTCAGCATCTCGGCCGCGACGATCACCAGCCACGCGATGCCCAGGCTCAGGCGGAAACCGGTGAACATGTAGGGCAACGTCGCCGGGATCATCACCTTGGTGAGCGTCTTCCAGCGCGAGAGCTTCAGCACCTTGGCGACGTTCAGGTAGTCCTGCGGGATGGCCCGGACCCCGACGGCAGTGTTCAGCACCGTGGGCCACATGGCGCAGACGGCGATGGTGAAGAGCGCCGCCAGTTCGCTGGCCTGCTTGCCCGCCCCGAGGAACAGCACCATGCCCAATGGCAGCCACGCCAGCGGCGACACGGGGCGCAGCACCTGGATGATCGGGTCCAGCGCCTTGGTCATCAGCTTGGACAGCCCCAGCAGGAAACCCAACGGCGTGCCGACGGCGAGCGCGATCACGTAGCCCTTGGCCACCAACACCAGCGACAGCCAGGTGAAGCGCAGGATGCCCTGGTCCAGTTCGCCCCGATACGCAAACGGCTCCAGCACGTAGGGCTTGCTCGCTTCCCAGGTGCGGGTCGGATTCGGGAGGTCCTTCGACAGCGTGGCGCTCAGGAGGAACCACAGCGCTACCACCACCACGATGCCAATCGCGGGAAGGAGCAGCCAATCCAGCTTGGCGAGGCGGGACCATTCGCGCGGCGGCGGGTTGCCGGCGGGTTGCTGTTGGGCGGCGTTCAGGGCGATCGCCGCCTTGGGAGCGCCTTCCGCGGCGGTGGCGGTGAGGGCGGAGGGAACGGTCGGATTGCTCATGCGAAATCGGTAAGTCGGTGGCGGTGGTTGGGGCGGCGCGAAATGGGCCGGCGACGGCGAACACACCGAACCGCCGCCGGCCCCAGTGGACACAGAGATCAGGTCTTCAAGGAGTGCACCGCAAACGCCTTGGCGTAGGCTTCCAGGTCACCCTTGGGGTCGAACTTCACGCCGTCGAACATCTCCCAGCCGGCGTCGCTCTGTGCCCGGTCGGTGACGCCGAGCTCCTTCATGGCGTCGGCGTAGAGGTCGGTGCGCATCACCTGCTTGGTGACACCCTCGTAGTCCGGGGCGGCCGGGACCATGCCCCAGCGACGGAACTGGGTGAGCCACCACTTGGCGTAGGCGGGCTGCGGGAAATTGCAGTTCCGCTTGCTGAAGTGCATGTAGAACTCGTCCTGGACCGTGCGCCCATCGCCGTAGTCCAGCTTGCCAAGGAGCCGGCCCAGGATGATTTCCTTCTGGCAGTTGATGAAGTTGGGCTTGCTCACGATGTCGCACTGCTCGGGACGGTTCGCGAGGTCGTCCAGCCAGACGCTGGCCTCGTGCAGGCCCTTGAGCGCGGCCTTCACGGTCTTGGGATTCTTGTCCGCGAATTCGGCGGAGAAGGCGCACACCTTTTCCGGATGATCCTTCCAGATGTCCTGCGTGGTCACCGAGGTGAAGCCGATCTTGTCGGCGATGGCGCGGGCGTTCCAAGGTTCGCCGACGCAGTAACCGTCCATCTTGCCGACCTTCATGTTGGCCACCATCTGCGCCGGCGGCACGGTGATCAGCGCAATGTCCTTGTCGGGATTGATGCCCCCGGCGGCGAGGTAGTAGCGCATCCACATCGCGTGGGTGCCGGGCGGGAAGGTGATGGCGAAGGAGAGCGGTTCGCCGAGGGACTTGGCCTTGTCCACGAAGGGCTTCAGCGCCTTCGGATCGGCGCCGACCTTGCCCTTCCATTCCGACTTGAGCGTGATCGCCTGCCCGTTCCGGTTGACCACCCAAGGGATGACCATCGGCTTCTTCGGCGAACCGAGCAGGCCCATGGTGCTGGCGATGGGCATGCCGAGGAGCATGTGGGTGAACTGGTTGTCCCCGTTGCTCAGCGAGTCGCGGATGGCGGCCCAGTTGGCGCCCTTCGCGATGGTCACGTTGAGGCCGTGCTTCTTGAAGAAGCCCTTCTCGGCACCCACCACGAAAGGCGAGCAGTCGGTGAGCGCGATGATGCCGCAGCGGCAGTTCGGCGTTTCCGGCGAGTCGTCGGCGAACACGCTGCCGACCCAGCCCGTGGGCAGGCCGGCGAGAACGGCCCCGGCGGCCGTCTGCTTGAGGAAACGGCGGCGGGAGGAATCAGGCAGTGAGGAGGCGGGCTTCGATTTCATGTCCATTGGGTTCTGAGTTGGAGACCAAAGCTTGGGCGGCGGTGAACAGCTCGAGCCGGAACACCTGGGCGAGCTGGGCGGCGGTGAACGGCTTCGGGGCGGCGCCGTCGAGGAGATGCCGGGCGATCCAGCCGAGCTTGTCGGCGGTGGGGGCATTCGCCTCGTCGCGGTGGAACACGAGGAGGTCGCCGCCCAGCGTGCGACCCTGGCCGGCGTCGAACCGGCCCGAGAAGCCGCGGCGCACGACCTCGGCGGACAGGTTGAGGTAACGCGGCCCGGCCAGCAGGCGGGCGATGGCGTCATGGTTTTCGGCCTGGTCGCACAGGGCGCAGGCTTCGAGCAACGCCGCCAGCAGGTGCAGGTGTTCCTGGCGGCGGGCGGCGTCAAAGCCGGCCCGGACGACCAGCACCTTTTCCGGATGATACGGCACGAGGTCGGCGCTGGTGGCCGCGACCCAAGCGTGACCGCTGGCGACGGCCTGGCTGTTCCACGGTTCGCCGGCGCAGAAGCCGTCGAGATGGCCCGAGGCGAGATTGGCGCCCAGTTGCGCCGGCGGCACCACCACCAGGCGGATGTCCGTCTCGAAATTGGCGCCCGCCCGCTGGAACCACGAACGCAGCAGGAACGAATGGGTCGAGTTCATCGCCACCGTGCCCAGCGTGAGCATGCGCCGATTGCGATTGGCGGCGAGGAAGCTCCGCATGGACGACTGGTCGCGGACGCCGGCGCGCCAGAGTTCGTTGCTGAGGGTGATCGCGTTGCCGTGGAGGTTCAGGACCATCCCGGCCACCACGTCGGTCTGCACACAGCCAAGGCCGTGGGCGAGGGCGATGGGCAGCGTGCTGAGGGCATGGGCACCATCCAGTTCGCCGTGGACGAGCTTGTCCCGCACGCTGGCCCAGCCCAGCTCCCGGCTGAGGCGCACGTCCAGCCCGTGCCGGGCGAACAGGCCCCATTCCTGCGCCACGATCAGCGGCGCGGCATCGGAAAGCGGCACGAACCCGAGGCGGATGGGCGTGGTGTGCGCCTTGGGCCGGATGTCGCGGGGCAGCGCTGTGCGAATTCGAGCAGTCATAAACTAATCCGCCCCTCCGCAAGCGATGTTGGTGCCGTTCACCGAACTTGGCCGAATGAGTGCTCCGCAAAGATTGGCTGGTTTAGATGAAGCTCATTCATTGATGAAAGGTCCCCTTGAAAGCAGGCAGTTGCAGGCCTTCGCGATCCTTGCCCGCACGGGCAGTTTCACGCAGACGGCCCGTGAACTTTTCCTCACGCAGTCCGCCGTGAGCCACTCCATCAAAGCGCTGGAAACCGACATTGGCTGTCGGCTTTTGGACAGGGTGGGCAAGAAGGTGATGCTCACGCAGTCGGGTGAACATCTGCTGAAACATTCGCAGATCATCCTCCGCGAGATGCAGTCCGCCCGGGAAGGCATCGAGCAGTTGGGCAAGTGGGGCCGCGGCCGGCTGCGGCTGGGCGCCACGTCGTCGATCTGCACCGTGCTGCTGCCGCCGGTGCTGCGGGAATTCAAGGAAAGCTTTCCGCAGAGCCACATCCAAGTGGAGCCGGGCGACAGCCGGGAACTCATCCTCGCCCTTGAACGCCAGAAGATCGACCTGGCGGTGGGCCTCCAGCACACGCCCGACGAACGGTTCGACTTCCTGCCGCTCTTTACCGACGAGCTAGTTTTCATCACGTCGCCGCTGCACCCGTGGGCGCAGGATGGCGCGGTGAACCGGGCCGACATCCCAAAGCAGAGCCTCATCATCTACCGCAAGGGCTCGCATACGTTCCGGATTGTGGACGACTACTTCCGCAAGGAGGACGTGGTGCTCAACACCGTGATCGAGCTCGGGTCCATGGAAGCCATCAAGGAAATGGTGAAGCTTGGCCTCGGCGTGAGCATCGGTGCGCCTTGGGTGGCGCAGGAGGAACTGCGCAACGGCTCGCTGGTCGCCCTGCCACTCGGCCGCCGCAAGCTGAAGCGCGACTGGGGCATCCTGCACTGGCGCGGCCGGCGCCTGACCCTCGCGGAGGAAACTTTCGTGGGCCTGAGCCGCACCGCGGCGGAGAACCTGACGCT
>JBIIUN010000574.1:0-2892 GCA_044339945.1 Kapaibacterium sp. (SeqCode) | reverse complement strand
GACCGAAGGTCACTTCGAACTCGCTCGCGCTGAGATAGCTCTTCGCCGGCATTACTTGCCGCCACTGGGATTCGCCGCCGGCGGTCACTTTGACCCAAGCGCCAATGGCATCCCGGTTGGACTTTGCGCCGACCAACTTGAACCGCACGTGATGGTTGCCGATGGCTTGGTCGTTGCGAAGCAGCATTGGGCTGCCTCCAACCTCCGTCATCACGACGTCCAGGTCGCCGTCGCCATCCATGTCGGCAAACGCGCTGCCGCGCCCGACGGCAGGCTTGAACAGATCGCTCCCGGACTGCTGCGCGGTGACGTTGATGAGCCCGCTGTCGCCCGCATTCCAGAAAAGCTGGGCCGGCTGGCGATAGGATTGGCTCGCCTGGACCTTGGTGATTTCCTCCTCCAAGTGCCCATTGCAGGTGAGCACGTCGGACCGTCCGTCGAGGTCGTAGTCGAAGAAGAAGAAACCGAATTTGAGGAGCAACCGGCTGGCGGGTCCGATTCCCCAGGAAATCGCCTCATCGGTGAAGAGCGTGCCGTCTCCCTGGGCGACGTAGAACGCGGTCATTTCATTGGCGAAGTTGCCGATGCCGATGGCCGCTTTGCCTTCCCGGGTAAATCGGGCCGTGTCGACTCCCATCGCTCCGCGAGTGTTGCCGTAACTGTCGAAGGCTACCCCGGCGAGGGCGCCGACCTCCTTGAAGGTGCCGTTCCGTTGGTTTTCGAGCAGGAGATTCTGGGTCGTGTCATTGGCGATGACCAAGTCCATCCAGCCGTCGCCGTTGTAGTCGAACGGGGCCACTCCCAGCGTCTTGGCCAGCGGCACCCCGGTGGAGGTGTTTTTCACCTGCACCCCGGAAGTCCCAGAGATATCGGTAAACTTGCCGTCGCCGTCGTTGCGGTAGAGGTGCGGGAAGGCGCCTTGGAAGTTCATGGGTGGCCCGTAAGCGCGGCCAACCCCGACCAGCGTGTAGCCGACTTCACGATCAATTTCGGGCGACCAACGGACGTAATTGCCGACAAAGAGGTCGAGATCACCGTCGTTGTCCAAGTCGAAGAAGGCGCTGGCCGTGCTCCAATCCTTCGGATCACCAGCGACACCCGCACTGGCGGTGACCTCCCGGAATTTCAACGAACCTTCATTGTGAAACAGGTGTCCGCCGCCGACGGACGAGATGAAGACATCGGTGCGGCCGTCGCCGTCATAGTCACCCAGCGCGACGCCCATCCCATACAACGGGACATCCAAGCCCGATCCCGCGGTGGCCTCCGTGAAGTGTCCTTTGCCATCGTTGCGGTAGAGGGTCGAAGTGGCCGCCTTGGTTCCGGCCGGCAGTTTGCCCGGCCATTGAGTGGAGTTGACGAAAAGCAGTTCCGGCGCGCCGTCGCCATCCAAGTCGGCAAAGGCGACACCGCTGCCCATCGTCTCGGGCAACAACTTGTCGCCATACGCGCCGTTTTGGTGACGGAAGGAGATGCCTGCCGCGGCCGTGACGTCGGTAAAGCGGATGGCGGGAACCCGGGCGACGGCATTCGTTGGGGCGGCCTCGGGCGCGGATACTTGGGTGACCTTGACCGGTCCGGCTGACTTCTTCGGCTTGAGCAGCGCAAATGCGCCCCCACCCAGGGCGGCGAGCACAACCAGGCCCACCAATGAGATTCGCAGGCCCCGACTGATCGCGGCGTCATCCTGCTGGACCAACTCTTCCTGTTCTTCCGGGGGCGGGGGATTGGCTTGTTTCATGGAGTAAGGGCGGACGAATCCGGCAGATCGCAGAGGGGATAGCCCATCAGCTTGGCAGCGTCGCGCATGCGCCGATCCCCGGTCACCAGGGGCCAGTCCTGCAATTGGTCGGCCGTGGCGAGGTGCAACGCATCCAAAGAGCGGAGCGGCACCTCGGGGTGCACGCGCTCAATGATCCAGTTTGCCCGCCGGACAACGGCGTCGGAAATCGAGGCAAGGTCGAAGACGTCTTCGAGGTAATGGCGTTCGAACAGGCGCCACGCGTGGCGCCGAAGTTCGGGAGCAATGCCTTTGTGCCGCTCCTTTGCGATCAAGGCCGCCCAAACTTCCGTGTAGGCCAGCATCGAGGAGGAGACCGGCTGACCGTCCGTCAGCCGGCCGTAGAATTCGCTGTCCGGCTCGCGCACGAGCAGCTTCACCAGAATGCTGGAGTCCAGATACATGGTCAGGCGCGACCGTCCCGGTCATCGCGGATGATTTGCTCGGCCGACGGGCCGCCCCCCAGGGGTTGGGAGCGCAGCCATTCCCAATCGACCCGAAATGCCTTTCGCCGGGCGCGGACCGAGACCAAGCGGGCCTTGGGCTGGCCGTCGCTGGTAATGATGACCTCATTCCCCAGGGCGGCTTCCTCCAGAAGGCTGGAAAGCTGGTCCTTGGCCGAGCGGACGTTGATGGACATGGAAGGCGGCTCAGCCAGGGCTGCTTCGTGGAGCGTCTCCCCGGCGGGAGCGGCTTCCGGGTAGCGGAATGTCTTCTTGGATTTCTTCATGCCGACAGTGTGGCCGCAAGTGGCTTCACTCGCAATTATTTTGTGGCCTCAAGTGGCCTCATGGCCATGTCGCCGTTGTTTTTCGGCAAGCCAAACGCACCGGGCCGTTGCAGGTCATAGATCACGATGGCTTGGGCGGCGTGATCGGCGGCGGGGTCGCGGCGGCGGGCGGCGGCGACCGCCAGGTCGCGGGCGTTGTCATCCGGGCGATATTTTTCATGCAGGCGGCGGTGTTCCTCGGACTTCGCCTTGTCGCCGAGCGAGGCGTAGATCAATCCGAGATTGTAGTGGGCGGTCATGTTCTCCGTGTCGATGGCGAGGGTGTCCTTGAAGCGTTTCTCGGCGGCCCGCAGGAACTCGTCCCGCCGTGCAGGATTCGCCC
>JBIIUN010000126.1:0-11077 GCA_044339945.1 Kapaibacterium sp. (SeqCode) | reverse complement strand
GTCATCGATCACGATGCCGACCATCAGCACCAGCGCGAGCATGGTGACGCTGTTCAGCGTGAAGTTCAGCGCCCACATCATGCCGAAGGTGGCGACGACCGAGGCCGGGATCGCGACCGCGGAAATCAGCGTGGAACGCCAATCGCGCATGAACACCAGCACCACGATGCACGCCAGCACGCTGCCGAGCACGAGGTGGACATTGATCTCGTGGAGGGCCGCGTAGATGTAGCTCGACTGGTCGCGAACCAATTCGAAGCGGACATCCGCCGGCAATTGGTTCGCGAGATCGGGCAAATGTTTCCGCACGGCCTCGATCACCGCCACGGTGTTGGCGCCCGATTGCCGGCGGACCTCGAGGATGACCGCGGGCTGGCCGTTGAGCCGGGTGATGGAACGCTGTTCCTTGGCGCCGTCCTCGGCATGGCCCAGGTCGCGCAGTCGGATGGGATCCCCTTCGCGGGTGGCGACCACGAGGTTTTCAAATTCCGCGGCGGTGGTGAAGCGGCCCAGTGTCCGCAGGGACTGTTCGCGCACGTCAGCGGTCACGTTGCCGCCGGGAATGTCCACGTTCTGGCGTTCGAGCGCGTCGCGCACCGCGGTGACCGGCAGCCCGTAGGCGGCCAGCCGGTCGGCATCGATCCACAGGTTGACCGCCCGCTGGGCGGCGCCCTCGATGGTCACGCCGCCGACTCCGGGCGCCCGTTCGATCCGCACCTTGACGATCTTGTCCGCCAGTTCAGTCAGTTCCCGCAACGGCCGGTCGCCCGAGAGCGACAGGGTCATGACCGGCGCCTGGTCGTTGTCGAACTTGCTGATGACCGGCGGCTGCACCTCGCGCGGCAGGCGTCGGAGAACCGTGGCCACGCGGTCCCGCACATCCTGCGCGGCGATGTCGATGTCGCGGTCCAGTTCGAAGGTGGCGAGCACCATGGACTGGCCGGGACCGGAAATGGACCGCAGTTCGCTCAGGCCGGCGACGGTGTTCACGACCTCCTCGATGGGCCGGGAAACCTGCGCCTCGATGTCGGCGGGCGAAGCCCCGGGCAACGTGGTGCTGACCCGGACCGTCGGCAGGTCCACGGCGGGCAGGCGGTCGACGCCGAGCTTCGTGTAACTGGCGGCGCCCACCACGACGAGTGCCAGGATCAGCATCGTGGCGAACACCGGGCGGCGAATGCAGACGTCGGCGAGCTTCTGCATGTCAGCGCGCGTTGACGGTGTTGGTGGCTCCCACCGTGCCGGTATCGGCCGCGGGCCGCACCGGTTCGCCGGTTTGCAGTCCGCCGGGCTGCCGGATCACCACTTCCCCCGGCTTCAATCCCTTGAGCACCTCGATCCAGCCGTCCATCCGTCGGCCCGAAGTGATCGGCCGTTCCAGCGCCCGGTTGGTGACGACGAGGAAGACCTTCTCGGTGCCTGCGAAGGTGACAAGGGCGTCGGCTGGCACCATCAGCGTCGGCGCGGCGGTTTCGACCACGACCTCCGACCGGGCGAAGGAACCGGCGCGCAGGTTGCCCGGGTTGGCCATCTCGGCCTCGACGACGAGGCTGCGGGTCCGCTCGTTGAGCGCGGGGCTGACCCGCACGATGCGCGCGGAATGACGATTGGTGAACGCCTCGAACGAGACCCGGACCGGTTGGTTGGAACGGATGAGGGCGGCCTGCCGCTCGGGAATTTCGAGGCGCAGGCGCAGCGGATTGATCCGCACCAAGGTGAGCACCGGGGTGCCGGCGGAAAGGAACTGGCCCACGTTCACCAGGCGTTCCTGCACGACGCCGCTGAACGGCGCCCGCAGGGACGTGTCGCTGACCTGCTGCCGCGCGATCTCGTATTCGGCGCGGCGTTGGGCCAGCAGGGACTGGCGTTCGCGCACGTCCTGGAGGGCGTCCTGGTAGCGGTTGAGCGTGACCTGGTGCTCGGCCGTCGCCCGTTCCAGTTCGGCCTCGGAAATGATGTTCTGGGCCTGGAGTTTGCGGACCCGTTCCACGCCCTTCTCGGCTTCTTCGAAAAGTGCCTTTGCCTCCCGGACCGTGTTGAGGCTCTCCGGGTTGACCGTGTCCTCGTCGCCTTCCAGCGGCAAGCCGAGGCGGACGCGGGCCTGGGCGAGCAAGGCGGCCGACTGGCGCACCCGGAGCTCATAGTCCCGCGGTTCGACCTGACCGAGGATCGCTCCGGCCATCACCTCGCTGCCGACGTCCACCGAAAGCACGTTGAGCCGGCCGGTGACCTTGATGCTGACCGGGGCCTCGTCCATCGGCAGCAACGTGCCCAGAACGGTGATGGTGCGATCCAGCGGGCGGCTTTCCACGACGCCGGTGCGCACGGCGACCGGTTCCTTGGCCAAGGGGTTCGCTGCCGGCGACGCCGGTCGGCAGCCCGCGGCGAAGACGGCCAGGACGGCCGCCATCGGTGCTGGCGACCATGCCCGGAACGGTAGGTGAAAACGCGGCATGAGACGGCGCAGTTTCCGGGGAAACGCGTCCGGTGCAACCCTTTCGGCGGGGCAAATCCGCCCGCCGGCACTCAGGCCGTGGCGGCGGTCGCTGCAAGGTCGGCCAAGGCCCGGTTCACGGCGCCTTCCAGGTCCGCGAGGCGTGTGGGCTTGGTGATGTAGTCGTTCATCCCGATGCCGAGGCAGCGCTCCCGGTCGCCGTTCATGGCGCTGGCGGTCATGGCCACGATCTTCACGCGGTGCCGGCCGTTTTCGAGTTCCCGGATCCGGCGGGTCGTTTCGAAGCCGTCCAGCTCCGGCATGTGGCAGTCCATGAGGATGAGGCCGTAGGGAGTCCGTCCCAGCGCCTCGAGGACTTCCTGGCCGTTGGCCACGCAATCCGCGCGGTAGCCGAGCAGCTGCAACTGCCGCAGGGCGACCTTCTGGTTCACCACGTTGTCCTCGGCGAGGAGGATGCGGGCAGTCTGGGCGGGAGTCGGCGTCGCGGCTTTGCCCGCCTCGGGATCGGCAGGAGCGGGGGCCGGGGAATTGGCGTCGGAGAAGACCTTGAGGAGCGTCCCGAACAACTGGGTCTGCCGGACCGGTTTCACGAGGCAGGCGGCGACACCGGCCTGGCGGAGTTCCTCGTGCTTCATGCGGTCGCACAGGGAGGTCAGCACCACGAGCCGGGTGCCGGCGAGCGCCGCATCGGTGCGGATGGCCTGCGCAAGCTGGAGGCCGTTCATTTCCGGCATGTCCATGTCGAGCAGGGCGAGTTGGTAGGGATTGCCCTTGTGCAGGCCTTCGCGGAGCAGCCTGAGCGCGTCGGGACCACCGTTCGCGAGACCGCCGTTGCGCATGCGCCAGCCGAGGATTTGGTGGTGGAGGATGGTTCGGTTGGTCGCGTTGTCGTCCACGATCAGCACGCGTTTGCCGACGAGCTTCTCCGCGTGGGTGAGGGTGACCGTGGGTTCCGACTGGGCCAGCGGCAGGCGCAGGGTGAACCAGAAGACCGAGCCTTGGCCCAGCTCGCTCTGCACGCCGATTCGGCCGTTCATCAGCTCGACCAGCCGCCGGGAAATCGCCAGTCCAAGGCCGGTGCCGCCGAAGCGCCGGGTCGTGGATCCGTCGGCCTGCACGAAGGCCTGGAAGAGCTGCGCCTGCACTTCCGGCGTGATGCCGATGCCGGTGTCCCGCACTTCGACGCGGATCTCATTGCCGGAAACCATCTCGACGCCGTTGGACACGTTCACCACGACCTCGCCCTTGGCGGTGAACTTGATGGCGTTGCCGACGAGGTTGAGGAGCACCTGGCGGATGCGGCCGGAGTCGCCGCGGAAGCGGGTCGGCAGGTCGGGCGGCAGGTTGCAGGCCAGCTCGATGCCCTTGGCCTGGGCCTGGCCGGCAAGCACCTCGATGGTGCCTTCCACGACGTCCCGGAGGTCGAAGTCGAGCTGCTCGAAGACCAGTTTGCCGGCCTCGATCTTGGAGAAGTCGAGGATGTCGTTGATGATGGTCAGGAGAGCCTCGCCGGAATTGCGGACGGTTTCGGCGAACTCGCGTTGTTCCGAATCCAGCGGGGTCTGGAGCAGCAGGTTGGTCATGCCGATGACCCCGTTCATGGGCGTGCGGATCTCGTGGCTCATGGCCGCGAGGAATTCGCTCTTGGCGCGGGTGGCGGCCTCGGCGGACTCCTTGGCCAGGTTCAGCCGGAGGTTGGCCTCCTCCAGTTCCGCGGTGCGGACGGTCACCCGTCTTTCCAGTTCGGCGTTGGCGCGCTGGAGCGCCAGCTGGGCCTCGACCCGTTCGGTGATGTCTACCGCGAACACGATGACGCCGACCGCTTTCCCGTGCGAATTGCGGTAGGGCAGCTTGTCGGTGGTGATCCAGCGGGCGGCGCTGCCGGTGGGCGTGAGCCGTTCCACGATGCCGAGCTTGGGTTGGCCGGAGCGGATCACCTCAAGGTCATCCGCGTAGAAGTGGTCGGCGTGTTCCGGGTCCAGCTCCCACGCGGTGTGGCCCTCGACGGCCTCGGGTGTCACGCCCATCATTTCGGCGCCCGCGCGATTGATGGCGAGGTGGCGGTTCTTGTCGTCCTTGAACAGGACCATCGCGGGCACGGCGTCGAAGATGGTCTTGTATTCCTGGGTCTGCTTGGCGAGCGAGCCTTCGATGCGCTGGCGTTCCTCGACTTCCCGTTGGAGCTTCCGGTAGGCGAAATACAGGCCTACGAGGGCGAACAGCGCGAGGAGCAGGAACAGCGCGAAGCTGCCCGCGACCCGGCGGGTGCGGTTGGCATTCCACCACGGGGGTGCTTGCAGCAGCCGGACGTCCTCCGCGGACCGGAGGAGCAACTGGAGGTCCCGTGTTCCGTCGACATTCACGTTTGCCAGCGTGATGCCGGTCACTTCGAGCACGCTCCCGGGCTGGAGTTCCGGCAGCCGAGGGCGCGCTTCCAGCCCGAACCGGGCGGTGAACACCGCGTTGCTCGACTGGAGCAGCAGGCGCGGGCGGCCATCGTGGGACTCGAAACCGAGCAGCACCGCCGACAGCCGCGCCAACGCGCCGTAGGCGTCGTCGGACACGGCGGCCGCGAGGTCGACACTGGTCGGCTCGGGGGCGGGGCCGGTGGCGACGCGCCGAATCTCGGCGTTTTCGAGGGCGGCATGGGCGAACCGGCTGCGGGTCGGGAAGCCGACCGCGTCCACGATGTCGCCGGGTTCCAACGGGATCACCCGGTCCGTCCTGAGCTGGATGTCGTCCGATTCGTCGCGGAGGTAAACTTGATTGCCCGACTGATGGAGCACCGTGCCGTGCAGGCGCACGCGGTGTCCCGATTCGACGTTGGGCCGGAACCGCAGGAGCTCGGCGACCCGTTGGGCGGGCAGCGAGAACGGGTCGGCGGCGCCCCGTCTCATGATTTCCAGGTCCCCGCCGGGCGTGACCCGGAGGACCAACTTGGAAAACTGGCCCTTGGAGTTCCAATCGGACCCGCAGGCGCCTCGAAACCGGATCTCGGCATCCACCAACTGGGCGGCCGCCTCGGGCGAGAAATTCTCCAGGATGGCGTCAAACCGGAAACCGTCGCCGGTAACGTCAAGGATCACTTCCAGATTGGCGGGGTCGAACCGGGTGGAGTGAACGGTTCCGACCAGTTCGACCCACTGGCTATCCAACGAGCCGGAAAGCAGTTGCCGCTGCTTCGGCTGCATTGGAGCGGGGATGCTCCCCGGGCCGGTGACCGTAAGTTTCCGGGCCCGGACCATCGGGGCGTAGTCGCCGGGATCGGAGACGCCCTCGACAATGACCTGTTCGCCGCGCCGGACCTTCGGGGGATTGCCATCGTCGCACAGCACGAAGATTCCGCCCGACCCGTCGGCGACGAAAAACCAAGGGTGCCGAATTGAGGCGTAGGTGACGACTGCATCCAGACGCACCGGCAGGGATTGGGCGGCCGTCTCGCGGTTCAGGCCGCGGACTACGCTGACGGACTGCAACCGCTGCGGTTGCTCGCGGGCGGGTTCCGCCGCGGTGCCGGCCCTTACGAAGACTGCGGCCAGAATCCAAGGCCAAAATAGGCCCGGCAGGCGCAGGCGGGTCCTGGAACCCGGGGCCGGCTGGGAAAATGTCCGCCTAGCATTAGCAGTGGCGATTGGAAGGCGCGGCGTCATCTGGGGCTCAGAGCAGGCAACAACCCCTGCATCGGCGCGCCATTGCGTCACTTGAGGCCGTCCCGGATGTCCGGCAGTCGTTCCGGATGGCGTCGGGCGGGTGAATTGCCCGAAAAATCTCCCGAAACTTTTGGCCGCTCACCGGGTGATCACTGCGTTCGTCCGGGTTCGGGCCGCCGGGAAAATTGTGGCGAACAATTTGAACCCGGGCCGCGTTAAACGGTCAGAACGGGCGGTCAGGGGCGCTGTGTTGCCAGTTGGGTGTCGGTCCATTCTGGGAGGAACCGAGGCTGGCACCTTAGTAGTTCGTGTGTGGGTTGGCTTCGAGTGAAGCCGACGGTAGCACGGCGCCCCTGGCCGGCCGGTCGGGAATCGGCCTGCGGACCGCCAGAAATGTTCACGCTTGGGCGCCGGCCGGAAAACTACTGCTGGATGAAGTAACTGAGATTCTCCAGCTCGATGGCGAGGTTCACGCTGTTGACTGTCACCGTGTCGGGCACGGTCAGCAGCGCCGGGGAAAAATTCAGGATCCCGCCGATGCCGGCCTCAACCAACTCGTTGGCGACTTCCTGGGCGGCATTCGCTGGCACCGCGATGATGGCCATGCGCACGGCCTTTTCCCGGACCACCCGGCCGATGCGTTCCATCGGATAGACCGGCACCGCTAGGGGTTTGTCGCGTTCACGATCCGGATCGGCGTCGAAGGCGGCCACGATCTCGAAGCCTTCCTGCTCGAAACCCCGGTAACTCAGCAGGGCGGTGCCGAGGTTACCCACGCCGACCAGCACGACCGGTTGCAACCGGTTCGTGCCCAACAGGTCGGAGATCATCCCGGCGAGCTGCTCGACATCGTAGCCGAGTCCCCGCGTGCCGAACTGGCCGAAATAAGTCAGATCCTTCCGCAACTGCGTGGGCTTCACGTTCGCCGCGTTCGCCAGGGCCTCGCTGCGCACGGTGTTGATGCCGTTCTGCCGCAGGCGCTGGAGGCAGCGCAAATACACGGACAACCGGTAGATGGTTTTCCGGGGGATTTCGGGGCGGACCGTTTTCTTCAATGCGGCCAAAGCTAAGGACCGGGGCCGGGACGGCAAGTCCGCGACCCGAATAGCCTCGGTCGCTCAGGCAGAACAGGGCGCTAGGATGGCGTCGCGCATCCCGTGGACGATCTTCTTGTCGGCCGGAACCACGGTGGCCAGCACGCCGCCGAGCTTGGGGCGGGCGGCGTCGCCATCGCCGCTGACGAAGTAATACGGGCAAAGCCGCACCCGGCCGGGCATGGGCACCAGTTGCTCCGTCGCGAAGTCGAAGAACGCCGAGTCCACCACCCGCGGGCGATGGAAGTGCTGGAGCACATACGGGCTGCGGGGCCAGGCGGCGAGTGCCCGGTCCACCGCGACGGACCAATCGGCGGTGCTCAGGTCGCTGCCGAGGTAAACGCCGCGGGCGCCCCAGGCTTCCTCGCTGTAGCCGGAGACTTTCAGGATGAGTTCCCGGTCCCGTTGGCTGAGGTTCTTGAGCTGCTTCCAATCCGTCAGTTCCAGGCCCGGATACGCCGCCTGGTGGGGCAGGGGGGAGGGGTCCAGCACCCAGGTGCGGGGAATGTGCTTCAGCAAGCGGTTGAAGAAGCCTTCGCCGAGTTCCTGGCGCCAGAAGTCCCGCAAGTTCCGGTTCCACAGCAGTGCGAACAGGAGCTTTTCCTCAAAGATCGGCTTGGGCGGCGGCGTGAGCCGGACTTGTTTTTCCCGGGCCAGTTCGAAGATGCGGCCGGAGTTCGCGACGTTCGCCAAGTCGAACAGTTCGAAGAACCGGTAAACGGCGTCGCCCGGGCCGAATTCGGCAAAGCTGGAATTCCGGACCTCGAACCTCGACCCGCCCAACTGCTCCGCCAGCCAGGCCATTTCCGGGCGATAGCTGGCTGCTTCCTCCGAAACGACCAGGTGAACCTTCCCGGCGTCCCCAAAGATCGAGGCGAACCCGTCCTTCATCCCCGTGGCGCCGCCGGTCACGGCAGGCGAACTGTCCGGGGCGCCGTCCGCGGGTAGTCCGGCGTAGGTCTGGTTCAGGCAGTGTGTCAGCCCGATGCCACCGGGCACGGAATCCAGCTCGCTCAGCACAAAGCCGCCCTCGGTGAGCAGCACGTCGGGCCGGATCACGCGGGGCAGGTCGTTCTTGAACGCGGGATGGCGCTGGAGGGCGATCAGCTCGGCCGGTTTGCCCTGGTCGAGGAGTTCGGCGATCCAGGCCGGGGCCTTGCCCTCGACGCTCCGGCGGTAAAGCAGGTTCACCGCCCGGTAAAACTGGAACAGGACGCGGCCGAGGGAATCGAGTTCCCGGGCCAGGTCGACGCCGAGCGGGAAGGGGACCGGCGAAACCCGCCAAGTGGCGCCGTCGAACAGCCCGCCGGCGGGAATCGCGTCGCGCACGGAATGGGCACGGCGGGCGGCGGACGGGGCATCAAGCGACATGGTGCGCGAGGCTAGGCGGCGAGCCGGGCGAGTCAAAGGCCCCCGCGGAACGCCGGGTTGCGCGGAGCGGAATTCGGACCATCGTCCCTGCCCATGACATTGCGTTCGTTCACTCTGGTTGGTGCCCTCGTCGGCGCGATCTCGGGAGCCTTGGCCCAACGTCCGCCCAGCGGAGTGGGTGGGCCCGACGATTTCGGCGGCAGCTACTCGTTGGAGTTCAGCCATTCCACGGACGCGGCCTTGAATCGGGGCAACACGGTCCTCGGCGACCTCGACGCGTCGTGGCTGCGGGCCGGCTACTCGGTGCGGTTCGACACCAGCCCGAGCTATTCGTGGAGCGTCGGCCTGCAATGGGATCACGCCCGCTTCGACGCGCCGGCCGGGGCCCCGGTGCCGGAGGACATCTACGGGCTGAGCGTGCGCCTGATCAGCAACTGGCGCGTGAATGAACGGTGGTTTGTGCGGTCGGACCTGCGCCCCGGGCTCTACACCGATTTCGAGGACATCTCCGGCGGCGACTTCAACGTGCCGGTCACCGTGGCGGTCGGCTACGAGGTGAACCCCGACTTGCAGGTTCTTTTCGCGGTTAACGTGGACCTGCGCCGCGAATTTCCGGTCGTGGGCGGCCCGGGCGTGATCTGGCGGTTTGCCGACGGCTGGCGGCTGTCCCTCTTGATCCCGCGGCCGCAGATTGAGTTCACCGCCTCCGAGTCCGTGACGCTCTTCGCGGGTGGCGAGCTGCGGGCCACGGCCATCCGGGTGGCGGAAGACTTCGGCACCACCGTGGGCAACCCCGTGCTGAACGACGACCAAGTCACCTATCGCGAATTGCGGGTGGGCGGCGGTGTGCGTTGGGACCTGAACCGCCTGTTCCGCCTGACAGTTGAAGGCGGCTACGCCTTGGACCGACGCTTCGAATTCGACCGCGGCAACGTGCTCTTGAACGGCGACGGCGCGCCCTATTTCACAGTGGGTGTGTCGGGCAGCTATTGAGCGTTCGAATTACTGCGCCAGCAGCGCTTTTGCTTCGGCCGAAACATTGCCGGTGACTCGCCGGGCCAGCCGATACGTGTTGGTCGCGCTCAAGCGATCACCCATCCGGAGCGTCTTTACCGGCCCCAAGGTTTCCAGTTCGACATACGGCACGGGATCGGGATTGGTGTAGATCTCCATCGAGCAGCCGTCGTCCGGGTAGGCCGCCCCGGGCACTCGCGGAAGGTCCACCCGGAGCAGTTCCTTCGGCCCGACCCACACGATGCTCGTGCCGTCGTTGCCGATCTTGTGGCTGTCCTTGCGATCCCGGGTGAGCCGCAGCATTCCGTCCACCCGGCTCAGATGATTGGTTGGCACGCCCCACAAGGTCGTGGTGCCGGCCGGGAACTTGGAGCCGGCGGGAATGGGCAGGAACACGGCGTCAGGATCCTTGGCCTGGGTAATGACCCAAACGCCGACTTCAACCGGGTCGCCGCTGACCTTTTCGTAGGTCGTCTCAATCCGCATCACGGGTTCCTTCCGGTCCAGCGTGACGCGGCGTTCGGTTCGAATGCCAAAGCGGGCGCTCACCGGCGAGGTCAGCACGACGGCATTATCCTCCGTGACCCGGAAGGCGAGCGGAGCGGCGTCGAAAACATCGGGCGGTGGCCAGTTCCACAGGCTTTGCGGTGCTGGCCAGGTCTTGTCGCCGCCGAAGCTGCCGTGGGCCGCCTCCCAGGGTTTCGTCGGCATGGGTTGCCCGGCCAGCCGGTCGTTTTCCCAGAACGGACCGTCGGTTTCCCCGGCGAAGCGGAACTGCATCACGCGCCCGACGGAGGGCACGATCACGGCCTCAACCAGACCATTGCCAATGATGACGGCGTCGTGCCAGCCGCGGTGCGATAGCTGGGTGACGACGCGTAGGCCGGGTGCCTGGGAAGTGAGGCTGGCGCAGCCGGTGCAAAGCGCCGCCGCCAAGGCCAGCGACCAAATCTGGGGTGACATGGCCGGAGCCTTGGCCGAGGCAGTCGCAGCGACAAGCGTGGAGTCACGTGAGCTGACGACCTGAGGAGGCCGCCCGACTGGGAGCGCGACTCTCCGAGTCGCGAGTGTTCTGGTGGCCGGAATAGATGAGCTGGACAGCCGGCTCAGGGAGCCGCGCTCCTGCCGATGCTCAGCCGGCGTCGCCTTCGCCGCGGCGTTCGCAGGCGGCGGTGAACAGGCCGGCAAAGTCCGCCTCGGTGAGCCGGCGGGGATTGAAGTTGGCGGTCCACTGCCGCGCGGCTTCGGCGGCCAGCATGGGAATTTGCGCCGGATCGGCCCCGGCCTCGGTGAGGGAGCGGGGAATGCCGGCGAGGTTGAGCAGGGACTCGATGCGGGCCACCAACGCCTCGACCGCCGCCTCCAGGCCCCCGCTGACGCAGGCGATCTCGGGCGCGCTCGCGAGTTCGGCGTAGGCCCGCCGGGTGGCCTCGTCGCCGGCCGCATTGAAACGGATGACGTGCGGGAGCATCAGGCCCACCGCGGCGCCATGC
>JBIIUN010000573.1:0-2903 GCA_044339945.1 Kapaibacterium sp. (SeqCode) | reverse complement strand
CACGCACGCGACGCCCGACGTGATCTCCGCCGCGATCCGCAGCGACGAGTTCGATTACGTGAACCTGCACTGGTATTTCGTGAACGACCTCAACCGCGCCTGCATTGCCGAGGCGGCGCAGCGCGACATGGGCGTGTTCATCATCAGCCCCAACGACAAGGGCGGGAAACTCTACCTGGAGCTGCCGAAGCTGCGCGGGCTGTGCGCGCCGCTGACCCCGATGCAGTTCAACGATCTCTACTGCCTGGCCCGGCCGGAAATCCACACGCTGTCGCTGGGTGCCGCGAAGCCCTCCGATTTCGACGAACACCTGGCCGGCCTGGAACACTACGACCGGGCGGCCGAAGTGACCGCCCCCATCGAGCGCCGGCTCCGCGACGAACTGGAACAGGCCCACGGTGCCGACTGGATGCGCCGGTGGTTCACGCGCCTGCCTGAGTTCGTGGAGGTGCCAGGGCAGGTGAACATCCTCGAAATTCTCCGGCTCTGGACCTACGCGAAACCGCTGGAACTCACCGCGTGGGCGAAGTTCCGCTACAACATGCTGGGCAATGCCGACCATTGGTTCCCCGGCGAACATGTCGAGAAGCTCGACTGGGACCAGGTTCGTGCCGCCATCGCGAAAAGTCCCTTCGCCGACCGGATTCCCGCCATCCTGGAAGAAGCGCACCGGCTCTTCCACGACGCACCGTTGAAGCGGCTGAGCCAATCCTGAGCGCCCGGCGATGAAGACGTGCTGGTTGGTGACGCCGCGTCGCCGTCCTTCGCCTCAGTTCCGTTTCAGCTTTGGCACTTCCACGGTTTCGATGGTCAGGCGCCAATCGGCAAAAGCCGGCGCCAGCTTCAGGGTGGTGGCGGTCGCGAAATCAAAGCCGCAGCCTTGGCCATAAACGCTGTCGGGGGTGACATTCAGGGTCCAGACCGAGCCTTCGGGCAGCGACCGTTCGGCGGCCGTTTCGATCTGCTTCGTCAGCGCCGCGGGTTCGGCCACCTGCGCGGCCACCGTGGCTTTTTCCTGCCAGTGGCGGAACGCGCCGCCGCCGGCCACCAAACGTCGCATGATCGGATTGGGCACGCCGGAATGCTGGTGTGCGCGGATCACTCCGTGGACCTTGGCGCTCCCTAGGCTGGCCTGGCCAAGCAGATAAGCGACCGCCGGTTGGCCGTAGATTTCCGCCCGCTCCGGGTTGTGCGCGAAGGCGGGGTCGTCGCGGAAGACGGTGAAGTCGTTCCACATGAAGCCGATCACGTTCGGCAGGGTCGGGGCCGTCGGGGCGAAGTCGCGGAATTGTTCCTTGGCGTCGCCCAGCGCGTCGCGGTCGCCGGCGACGAAGTCCGGATTCCGGCGCAGGAATTCCGCCTGGCGCAGCCGGCCGAGCAGTTGGAAACGAAGCGTGCCTTCCGCCCCGAGGAGCGTCGTCGGATCGAATCCGGGTTCCATCCCGCCGTGACAGAGCTGCAAGAACTCATTCCCGGTGCCGAGGTAGAGCGCGCACGGCAGAAAGTCGTAGGCCCGCAGGATCTTCTCCGCGTCAAAGGCCCGGCCGTATTTGCCCCGGCCTTCGGCGAGGAAGCCGTAGCGGGCGATGAGGCTCAGGTCCTCGTGGTTGCCGCGGACGAAATGGACGCGGCCGGGATTGGCTAGCTTGAGGCGCAGCACCGTGTAAAGCACCTCGGTGCCGAACATGCCCCGGTCCGTGTAGTCGCCGAGGAACACCACGTGCAGGTCCGGTTCGCGGACCATGAAGCCGTCGAGCGCGCCGGACGTGTTCAGGCGGCCGAGAATCGCGAGCAGCGAATGGATGTCGCCGTGGAGATCGCCCTGGAGATGCACCTTGGCGTTGGCCGGGAGCGCGAGTTTGGCAACGAACGGCTCGAAGGGAATCTCCGCCTTGGCGAACCAGTTCCGGCTCACGTCGAAAAACGTCCCGGCGCGGGGGCCGCCGCCGCTCCAGTTGGTGGCCTGGGCCAACGGACCGTTCGTGGACAACGCGAGGAAGGCATCCAGCACCCGGCCCAGTTCGTCGAACGTGGCCAGCGGCAACAGATCCTTCGGCGGGAGACGTCCGCCGAGCGCACGGTTGGCCGGCAGCTTGGCGCAGGCGGCCCGCCATTCGGCAAACGTGGGCTCCGCCGAAGCCGTCCGGCTGAGCAGGCCGGCCAGCAGGAAGGCGTTGAGCCACCACAGAAGCAGTCGGCGGGGAAACAGGCGAGGCACGGACAATGGGTGCCAGAGAACGCGACGTTTGGCGAGTGCCGGCCTTGGGCGAGGACCGGCGGTCGGGATTTGTTCCGGCGGCGCGGCTCGGGTAGCCTTCGCCGATGACGAAGTTGAGCTGGGTGAGCGGTCTTCTGCTGGTGCTGGCAGGAAGCGGCTGCGAATCGTTCCGGGGTCCGGGAATCGAGTTCACCGCCCCACGGGTGACCGGGCGGGTGGTGGCCGCGGCCACCGGCGAATCGCTGGCAGGCGTCCGGGTGGGGCGCGAGTTGTTCGCGTGGAAGGCGCCGCTCGGCGGGCTGCGGAAGGGCGCCGAGGAATTGCAATTGCTCCAACGGGAGACCCGGACGGCGGCCGACGGCGGCTTCGTGCTGCCTTCCGAACGGGTGGCCTTGCTGTTCGGTTTCGGCGACGGCGGCTTTGATCTGCGCCTGGCGGTTCAGGGTTCTGGCTTCCGTCCGTGGCAGACCAATTACTCTTTCCGCGATTTGGGAACCAACGGTGGTCCGACGGAGCCGCGGCTGGAGGCCGGCGAGATCCGGTTGGAGCGGCGCTAGCCGCCGCCGGGGAATGCGTTGATCGTCGGAGCGACGCGGGTGTTTGCAGCTTGCCCCGGGCCGTCCGCTGGCTTTCCCTTTCGGCCGTTCCCCACTTGCGTATGAAGCCACGCCCGCACTCCCTGCCT
>JBIIUN010000125.1:0-11112 GCA_044339945.1 Kapaibacterium sp. (SeqCode) | reverse complement strand
AACCGGAATCCACCCTACCGTGATGGATCAGAACATGAGCGTATCGAGTCAATCTGTTCCCAAAGTGTGGTTCATCACGGGGTGCTCGTCCGGCTTTGGGCGGGCCCTGGCCGAGGCGGCGCTGGCCGCGGGTGATTCCGTGGTGGCGACGGCTCGCCGGCCGGAGGTGCTGGCGGAGTGGGTTGCCCGTGCCCCTGCCCGCGCCCTAGCGCTATCCTTGGGCGTAACCGAGCCGCAGCAGGTCGAATCCGCGGTGGCGGCTGCGATCGCCCGCTTCGGCCGCCTTGATGTGGTCGTCAACAACGCTGGGTATGGCCTCTTGGGCGCGGTCGAGGAGTGCGACGAGGCGCAGATCCGGCGCTGCTTCGAGACCAATTTCTTCGGGGCGCTCAACGTCATCCGGGCAGTGCTGCCGCGCTTTCGTGAGCAACGCGCCGGCCACTTGGTCAACATCACCGCCGCCGCCGCGATCGCGAACTACGCCGGGTTCGGCGCCTACGGCGCGGCCAAGGCCGCACTGGAAGCTCTGAGCGAGAGCGTCCGCGCGGAGACCGCGCTGCTGGGCATCAAGGTCACGCTGGTCGAGCCCGGCCCCTTCCGCACCGAGTTCATCCACCGATCGCTGGAGAGGGCCACGAACCGCCTCGCCGACTACGACCGCACCTCCGGCAAGTTCGCGGCGGTGCTCAAGGCCATCGACGGCAAGCAGCCCGGTGATCCCGCCCGCGCCGCGGCGGCCATCGTGGAAATGGTGCGGTCCGGAAAAGCGCCATTCCGGATGCCGCTGGGCCGCTACATGGTGAAAAAGCTGCGTGACCGCGGCGCGGAACTCACCCGCGCAGCGGACGAAGGCGAGGCGGTGGCGGTAAGCGCGGATTTCCCCGCCGGCGCATGAAGCGACCGGTCTGCCGCAACTTGGTCGTAGTGCTCGGCGACCAGTTGGACACCGGCTCCGCGGCCTTCGACGGCCTTGATCCGGCCGGGGACCTCGTGTGGATGGCCGAAGTCGCCGGCGAATCCACCAAGGTCTGGAGCTCGCAGCCGCGCATCGCCGTCTTCCTCGCGGCCATGCGGCACTTTCGCGACGAACTACGCGGCCGCGGTTGGCGGGTGTGGTATCGGGCGCTGACGGCCAAAGGTGCGGCCTGGGAAGGGGAAGGCTCGCCGAAAACTGCCGCGGATGAATCCACCGAAACCCTCGCCGCCCAGCTCGCCTGGGCACTGCGCCGGCTCCGGCCCGAGCAGGTGGTCATGGTCGAGCCGGGCGAATGGTCCGTGCGCGAGGCGCTCAAGGAAACCTGCGCTGCCGCCGGCGTGCTGCTCGAACTCCGCGCCGACCGGCATTTCCTCTGTTCTACGGCCGAGTTCGCGCGCCATGCCGCCGGGAGGAAGCAGCTCCGCATGGAGTTCTTCTACCGGGAGCTCCGCCAGCGCCACGGCGTGCTGATGGACGGCGACCAACCGGCCGGCGGGCAGTGGAACTTTGACCACGACAACCGGGCGAGCTTCGGCAAGGAAGGCCCTGGGTTCGTGCCCGCACCGCAGCGATTCCCGCCCGACGCCGTGACCCGTGAAGTCCTCGAAGTCGTGCGGACAAGGTTCGCCCAGCATCCGGGTTCCGTGGCGCATTTCGATTGGCCGGTAACCGCGGCCGATGCACGCGAGGCACTCAAGGACTTCATCGCGCACCGGTTGGCCGACTTCGGCCGCTGGCAGGATGCGATGTGGGCGGGCGAACCTTGGCTTTACCATTCGCGCCTGAGCGCGGCCTTGAATCTCAAGCTGCTGTCACCGGGCGAAACGATTGCGGCCGCCGAACAGGCATGGCGGAACGGAAACGTCCCGCTGGCTTCGGCCGAGGGTTTCATCCGCCAGATCCTCGGCTGGCGCGAATATGTCCGCGGCATCTACTGGCGCTTCATGCCCGGCTACCTCGACCGCAATTCGCTCGGCGCGGACCAGCCGTTGCCGCGGTTCTATTGGACGGCCGACACCGAACTGAACTGCCTGCGCCACGCCTTGCGGCAGACGCTGGACCACGGCTACGCCCACCACATCCAGCGCCTGATGGTGACCGGCCTCTTCGCGCTGCTGCTCGGCGTGCGGCCGCGCAAGGTGCACGAGTGGTATCTCGCGGTCTACGTGGACGCCGTGGAATGGGTCGAGCTGCCCAACACGCTCGGCATGTCGCAGTTCGCCGACGGCGGGGTGATGGCTTCCAAGCCCTACGTGGCGAGCGGCAAATACATCCAGCGCATGTCGAACTACTGCGCCGGCTGCCGGTATGATCCTGCGCAGTCCACGGGGCCGAAGGCTTGCCCCTTCACGACGCTTTACTGGGACTTCCTGGCGCGCCACGAGGCGTTGCTGGCGCGGAATCCCCGCATGGTCATGCAGGTGCGCAACCTCAAGCGGTTGTCGGCCGCGGAACGGGCCGCGATCGCCCGGCAGGCGGAAGACGTCAGGACGAAATGCGCGGCGTGAGGAAACAGCATCTGCCGGAGAAGATCTGCGTCGCGTGCGGCCGGCCATTTGCCTGGCGCAAGAAGTGGGAACGCGACTGGGCCGGCGTGAGGTATTGCAGCGACGCCTGTCGCCGGGGGAGAGGCTCGCAGTCCCGCGCGAAATTGAAATGAAGCCAGCGTGGACCGACCTGATGATTCCGGCTGGTGAGCCTGACGAACGTCCGGGACGCTGCCCGACGACGATGGACGCAGGTTTGCCCAATTTACTGCCCCCGGAGGACGACCACTGGCCCGCCCAATTGGCGCGGAAACTGGCGGCGCTCGCGGCCCAGGGCATCTACCTCGGCACGTCATCGTGGAAATATCCCGGTTGGCTCGGTGGGCTCTACACCGAGGATCGCTACCGCTACCGCGGCAAACTCTCGGACACGCGCTTCCAGCAGCACTGCCTGGAGGAATACGCCACGGTGTTCCCGACCGTCGGCGTCGACGCCACCTACTACACCTTCCCGACCGAGAAGTTCGCCCGTGGCCTCGTCGCCCAGGTGCCGGCGCACTTCCGCTTCTCCTTCAAGGTCACCGACCACGTCACCGTGAAGCGTTACCCGCTGTTGCCACGCCATGGCGAATTCGCGGGCCAGCCCAATCCCGGTTTCCTCGACGCGGAACTGTTCCGCCGGGAGTTCCTCGAACCGCTGGAGCCCATCCGGGAATCCGTCGGCTTGGTCATGTTCGAATTCTCCCGTTTCCACGCGCAGGACTTCGCCCGCGGCCGTGACTTCGTGACGGCGCTCGACCATTTCCTCGGCGACCTGCCGGGCGGCTGGCGTTACGGCGTGGAGGTGCGCAATCGCAGCTTCCTGCACCCGGATTTCTTCGCGCTCCTCGCAGCCCATGGCGTGGCCTACCTGTTCAATCAGTGGTCCGACGGCCCGTCGCTCGACGCGCAGTTGGCCCAACCCGGCTGCTGGACCGCCCACTTCGCCGGCGCCCGGCTCCTCACCCGGCCCGGCACCAACTACGAGGAACGGGAGCAGCAGCTACAGCCCTTTGACCGTGTCCGTGAGCCATTCCCGGAAGCCCGGGCCGCCACGGTCCGATTGATCCGCGAAGCCCGCCAACGCGGCGTCCCGCTGTTCGCCTACCTCGGCAACAAGCTCGAAGGCTGCGCGACGCTCACCGCAGCCACCTTGGTCGAAGAGTTGGCCGACGACGGCGCAGCGGCGGCCTGATTCGCCGATCGCACGCGCCGACACGACGCACTTTTCCCGTGCGGTTTCGCCATCGGCGGGCATTTGCTGGTGAAGATGACGCTGGCCGCCGCCACTCCTGCCGATGCCGAACTGCTTCGCCGCTACGCGGACGAGCGGTCGGAGACGGCGTTCGCGGAACTGGTGCGCCGCCACCTGGACCTCGTGCATTCCGCCGCGCTGCGGCAGGTGGGTGGCAACCGGGCAGCGGCGGCCGACATCGCCCAGGCGGTCTTCACGGAACTCGCCCGGCAAGCGAACCACCTTACCCGGCATCCCGCGCTGGTCGGCTGGCTCTACACGACGACCCATCGGCTGGCCGCCCGGCACGTCCGGGACGAATCACGCCGCCAACGCCGTGAACGGGAAGCCCACGCCATGCAGGAATCCCATCATTCCAACGATCCCGAAGCCGACTGGAGCCGCCTCGCCCCGGTGCTCGACGAGGCCATGCACGAGCTCGCCGAAGCGGACCGGATCGCCCTGCTCCTCCGCCATTTTCAACAACGCCCCTTCGCCGAGGTGGGCGCCCGGTTGGGGCTCAGCGAAAACGCCGCCCGGATGCGGGTGGAGCGGGCACTCGACCGACTACGCGGGCGACTGGCCAAGCGCGGGATTACCTCGACCGGTTCAGCCCTCGCGCTCGCACTGGGCGGACCTGCCGTGGTCGCCGCCCCGGCGGGACTCGCCACGAACATCGCGGCCGGCGCGGTGGCTGCCGGCGCCCTTACAGCGTCCACCTTCGGACTCCTTTCCTTCATGGCCTCCACCAAACTCAAGATCGGTGCAGTCGTCGTTGGCTTCGGCCTGCTGGGCACCGCCCTGCTCGTGCAGCAACAGCACCTGCAACGCCTACGGACCGATCGCTCCGAACTGACGGCCCAGTTGGCGGAACAATCCGCCGCCCTGCGCAACGCCCAACAGCTCGCCGCGCGCAAGGATGCTGAACTTGCGGCCTCCCAAGATTCCCGCGCGGAACTGCTCCGACTTCGCGGCGAGGTTGCCCGCCTGCGGCGGCAGGCCGCAAAACCCGCGGCACAGCCCGACGCCACGCCCGAAAGCAAACCAAGCCCGCCATTGATCACCAACGTCCGAACACAAGTCCCACCGGGAGCAACCATGGTCGTTGGCGGATGGAATTGGTCCGAGGGACGGCGCGCGCTGCTGTTCCTGACGCCGGTAACGCGTCAGGACGACGGGAAATCAGTCGTGGATGTCGAATCCAGGATCACGCTGATCCCGGAAGGAACGTTAACCGAGTTCGGGTTGGGCCGCTTCGCGACTAGCGACGACCCGGAGGCGCATGAGATGATGGCCACGGCGCAGGTTCAGGAAATGTTCGACCGGTTGTTCCAACTAAAAGACATCGAAACCCTGCAATCCGCCCAGATGACGACCGGCGACGGACAGCAGGCAGCGGTGGGAATCAGCAGCGATGACCTGCCAGACGTCGTGGTCGTGGAGGTGACTCCGACGGTTTTGCCAGACGGGCGGATTGACGTGACGCTCGCGGGCAAGCTTAGGCCGCGACCAGACGCCAAGGCGCCGTGAAACGCGCAGGGGACTCCCTGATTACCCAATGACCTCGAACCCGCCGACCTGCCGGAAGTGGTCGTCAAAGGCTGCCACTCGCTTCACACCGAGTCGCCGCATCACGACAAACGAAATGGCGTCGCAGAAGGGATACGACTTGTCCGCGTGCTGCCGCAGCAACTGGATGGCCGCGCGGTGATCGGCATCAGTCACCTCCGCGAAATGCAGCAGCGGGTTCTCCCAGAAGTCGGCGATGATCTTCTCCCGCACCGCCTGCGACCGGGCGAAGGTCGCGTGAGTCTCGGCAAACACGAACGGCGTGCTCACGAAGTGGGTCCGCTCCCGGAACAGCGCCGCGAGGCAGTCGCGCGCCCGGGCATGATGGGTCTGGCGCGCATCGCGGAAGGCGATCCAGAACGACGAATCGAGGAAGACCCGGTGGCTGTGCATCAGCGCCCCGCCTCCGGTTCGGCCAGCACCCACTGGCCACGTTTCTTCACATACTTCTTGGGCGCCCCGTAGAGGTAGTGGTCGTGATTGATGGCTGCGTCCTCCGGCAATTCCAGCCCGGCATCCGTTGGCGTGGGCTCCAGCATGGGGTTGGCCGCCCACGCGGATTCCGGCAGCCGCATCTTGTCGTCAATGTAGCCCCGGATCACCGCCGCCATCGGTTCGCCCCGGCGCGCCGCCTCGGCCGCAATGAAGCCATGCTCGGCCCGCGTCAGGTAAATCTGGGTGCGCACCATGCCCACGTCGGCGTCGCCGCCGATGGTGGGCCCTGGCACGTCGCGCAGGACATCCGGCGGCGTTGGCGCGCTTGAATACTTGAGCGGCTTCTTCATGCACCATACATACATCACACCACACCCACATCACAAGCATTTTTCCCAGCCCTGCCTCAATCCACGTAGGCGAACTCGTTCAGGTTGAGCAGCGCCCGGCAGAGTTCCGGCAGGCTACGCTTTGCGAGAAGGCCGAGGCACGCCCGCCGCTCTTCCGGTGCCGGAGAACGTTGCAGCGCCAGTTGGAAAGCGCGCTCTACCTGCCGACCGGGGGACTCACCGGCCTCGCGGCGAACTCGGTCCGCAAAGGCGTTCGCGGCCTCGACGGCGAGCGGTGAATTCAGCAGCGAGAGCGCTTGCGGGGCGACCGTGGATTCCGTGCGGCGGGCGCAGGAGGTGGAGTTCTCGGGCAGGTCAAAGGTCTCCATGAACGGCACGCGCACGGTGCGCTTCTGGACGAGGAACACACTGCGGACATTCTGTTCGGCCTTTGGCGAGGGATACCAGCCCTTGGTCTTCGTCTCGTTGTCGTCGAGGAATGCCGGATTCGCCTGAAGAATCTCTGAGGGTAGGTCCGGCCAAACGGGCGCACCACCGGGACGAAATTGAAGCGAACCCGCAGTCGCCAAGAGTGCGTCGCGCAATTGCTCGGCGGAAAGCCGGCGCGGATTCTGGCGCCAAAGCAGTGCGTTGCCTGTATCGGATTGAACGGAAGTCAGCGGGGACAACGAAGCGGTGGCCCGGGCGGATGCCGTCGCGGCCGCTTCGTTTTCTTGGTTGCCTCCTGCTGACGTGTTTCCAGACCACTGCCGATACGTCGCGCTCAGCACGATCAGGCGGTGCAGCCGCTTCACCGACCAGCCGCCACGGATGAACTCGCCCGCGAGCCAGTCGAGCAATTCGGGATGCGTCGGGCGGGCGCCGGCCAGACCGAAGTCGTTGGCGGTTGCCACCAAACCGGTGCCGAAGTGCTGCTGCCACAGGCGGTTCACGAACACGCGGGCGGTCAACGGATTGGTCGGCGAAGCGGTCCAATCCGCCAACGTCAGTCGGCGGCCCGTCGTGTTGGTTCCGGCGCCCGGATGGATTCGGGCCGGATTCGGGTCCAATACCGACAAGAATCCCGGTTCGACCGGGTCGCGCTCCTGTTGGTGGTTGCCCAGGAACAGGATCTTCGTCACCGGCGGCACACCCGCCCTGTCCGTCATCAGCAGGCCGTGCTTGAACTCGCGGCGCTGGCTCCTCACGGCGGCGATCCGTTGCTCCAGTTCGGCGTGACGCTGCTTGGCGTCATCCGTGAGCGCGGCCTTGACCTCCTTGTCGCCCGGTTCGGTCTTCTTGGTAACCTTCTCGACTTTGACCTTCAGTTCCTCGGTCAGCTGATCCTTCGGCAAATCAAGCAACGCCTTTTCCTCCGTCGTCAGCTTGGCCACACGTTCGGCGCGGAGACGGGCCTTTACCGGGGAGAGGATTTCGTCGCGCTGCCTTTCCAAGTCCGCCAGTCGTCCCTCGATCGCCTCGTTGTGGCGGCGGATTTCTTCCTGCTCCGGAGCGAGGTCGAGCGGGAGATCGTCGGCAAACTTCACGGGCTCGAAGAATGCCCGCATCCGGAAGTGGTCGGCCTGCGAGAGCGGGTCGTATTTGTGGTCGTGGCACCGGCAACACGACAGTGTCAGCCCTAGGAACGCGCTGCCGGTGGTCTCGACCAAGTCCGCCATCAGTTCGGCCCGGCTACGCTCCTGCTCATTGAACAGCGGGGCAGCGTTGTCGTGGGGACCAAGGCGCAGATAACCAGTGGCGACAAGCGCATCCTGTTCGGCCTCGTCGCGCGGCGGGCCGTCCAGCAGTTCGTCTCCCGCGAGCTGTTCGCGGATGAACCGGTCGAACGGTTTGTCGGCGTTGAACGAACGAATCGTGTAATCGCGGAAGCGCCACGCGAGCTTGCGAAACTCATCCCAGTCGAACCCGTTGCTGTCGGAGTAACGGATGACATCGAGCCAAAGTCGCGCCTGGTGCTCGCCATAGCGTGGCGAAGCCAGGAGCCGGTCCACGAGTCGCTCGTAGGCCAACGCAGCCTCGACCCCGGAAGCAGAATTGGGCCGAGACAGCCGGGTGTCCCGGTCTCCGGCTTTCCGGCTTTCGGATTTCTCCGCCGCGCATTCCCGAGCAAACAACTCCACCTCCTCGGCGCTCGGCGGCAGGCCGGTCAGGTCAAACGTCAGGCGGCGGATGAGCGTGCGCGGGTCGGCCTCGGGCGAGAGGGAGTGACCGTCCGCCTGCAGCTTCGCGACGACAAAACGATCCAGTGGGCTCGCGAGCGGTGTCGCGACGGCCGGCGGGGACGGATCGGCCAGCGGCTTCAGCGACCACAAATCAAGGCGCCGGCCCGAGAAGATGCGGACAATCGGATTGCGCGAATCCGTCCAGGCATCGCCCACGCGCTCCACGCTGTCCGCGCAGGCCACGCCCGCCACGAACAGCAGCAACCCACCGAATCTCCGCAACGGAATCACGCGGAGACTTTGCGGCGAAAAAGCGCCCGCCGGCAAAACCGATTGTGGGCGATTCCAACCCGCCTCTCGCCGGCGGAACCTCCGTCCATTCGCGCCGGACAGAGGTTGATCTTGGGAACTGCCGGCGGGATTCCGGCAGCGCCTTGGCTTGGCTCATGGCGCCGGCACGACCCGGAAGAACTCGCCCGGACCGCTCAGCGGCACGGTGAATGGCGACGGGTTCGCGACGTTCTGCCAGTCGGGCGGCGACAACGTCGTGGCGCGCTGGAGTTGGAAGCCAGCCGGCCAGGTGAGTTCGAGGCCGCCGGGTTTCAGCACGAAGTCAATTTCCTGCGCCGCCAACGCGGGACCGACGCCGGTGAAGAACCGGGTGCCGGCGATCAGCAGCTTGCCGTCCGGCAGGATGCTCATGGGGCCACCGACGCCAAAGGTCGCGCCCTGCGTGAAGCTGGCGTCGGTCGAACCGTCCAGGTTTAGCCGCGCAAAGCCCGCGCGGTTCTGGCCGTTCAGCTTCGTGAACTGGCCGGTGACAATCAGCTTCCCGTCGCCCTGCACGGTGCCGAAGTTGATCTGGAAGTCGGTCGCGACGTTGAAGGAGCTGTCCACGGTGCCGTTCGGGAACAGGCGGACCGCCGAGGTCACCGGCCCCTCGGGTGTCGGCCGGAAGGTGCCGAACAGGTAAACCCCGCCATCCGGCGTCACCGGTCCCAGCGTGTAGAACAGCATGGTGCCTCCTTGTCCCAGCGGCGTGGCGGCATTGGCCGGCGACTCGAACGAGGAGTCGAGCGAACCGTCCGCATTCAGCCGCGCCACGCCGACCCGGGTGGCGCCGTGGACGCGATTGAAGCCGCCACCGATGTAGATCCGGTCATCCGCCAGCACCCGGAGCGACACCACCGTGCCGGGCAACACCCGCACGGGATTGGCGAGGACGGCCTCCACGGCGGTGAGCGGGAAGCTGGAATCCACTGCGCCGTTCGGCAGGAAGCGAATCAGTCCGTTCACCGGGCGGCCGGCGAAGTTCTCAAAACTGCCGGCGAGAATGATCTTTCCGTCACTTTGCAGTCCGATTTCCCAAGGCACGCTCTGGAAGAATCCGCCGTAGCCGTTCGTGCGGACGAAGTCGGGATCGTAACTGCCGTCGGGCAACAAACGCGCGAGCGCGCCGTCCTTGAACCGGCCGGCGATCAGAATCTTGCCGTCCGGCTGGCGCTTCACGGCGGCGATGCCCTGGTCCTGTCCCTGCGCCAGGTCGGCCGGCGGAACGAACGTCAGGTCGGGTGTGCCGTCCTCAAGCACGCGGACCAGCGTCCGTCCGAGCGAGACATAAAGCATTCCCTTCGGAGCCGGCGCGGTGACCTGCGGTTGCGAGGTCAGGAGGCCGATCGGGTTCTGGCCGGCAAACGACCCGTCCGGCGTGCCGGGAACCACCGGGTTCGGCTCGACCAGCAGCGTGATGTAGCGGGTAAACACCGCGCCGCCGGGATTCACGACCGCGAGCTGGTAAAGACCCGAATCCTGCTGGAACGGCGTCAAGCGGACCTCCGGAAACGTGAGGCTGGCGTTGGTCGCGCCGACAATGTCCACGAAGTTCGTGGAGCCGACCGACTGGTTTCGCCGCCACTGATACTGGAACGGCCCTTCGCCGCCGGGTTCCACCGTGAGCGTGACGGCGGTGCCCGCCTTGGCCACGACCCGCGTGGGCTGGCTGCCGATGGTGGGCGGCGCCGGAATCGGACGCAGCGGACCGCCATTAAGCCGGACGAAGTTGGTCCGCGGGAATCCGTTGAACGCTTCAAACCACCCGCCGACGAAGACGTCGTTCGCCGCGTTGATGGTGACCGCGGACAACACACTCGAACCGCTGCGCCGCGACGCGATGCCAGGTGTGAATTCCGGATCCAGCAACCCGTTGGGCCACAGGCGGAACAGCCCCGGCTGACTGAAGCGGCTCTGGACAAGGATGCGGCCGTCGGCCTGAAGGGCGATGCGCCGGGCACCACCCGCGGGGCTGGCGGAAAGTCGGGGCACGGGATTGAACGTGCGATCCAATCGGCCATCGGCCTCGAGGCGCATCACCGCCAGGTTGACGCCATTGAACTGGGTGCTGGTGAATTCACCCGCCACCAGGATGCGACCATCCGGTTGGCGGACGAGCTGCGAGATGCCGCCTGCGGCAAACGGCACCAGCGTATTGTGAACGAAGGTCGGGTCCACCGTGCCGTCGGAGTTCAGGCGCAGGACGTTGCTCGGATTGGCCGGTCCCGCGGGCGGCTTCGGCTGGAGATCGGCCGACACCAGGAATTTCCCGTCCGGCAGCCGGAGCATCGCCTTGTCGCCGGACGCGGTGTATTTCGTCCCGCCCAAGGCAAAGTTTGTGTCCCGCGTGCCGTCTGCGTTCAACCGGAAGTAATACTGGCTCACGAACTCGCCATTCCAGCCCTGGTCATAGATCAGGACTTTGCCGTCGACGTCTTCGGCGGGCCGGGTCGCGAAGGCCGAACTGAAGAGCGAACCCGTGCCGTCAGGGTTGAACGTCGTGTCCACCGAGCCGTTGGAGTTGAGCCGC
>JBIIUN010000152.1:0-9988 GCA_044339945.1 Kapaibacterium sp. (SeqCode) | reverse complement strand
CTCGGTCCGAGTGTGGTTGCCTTGCAGGCGCAGGCGCCCGACCGGATCGCGTTCGACGCGGCCCTGCGCTCGTTCGAGGGCGGACTCTGGGAACGGGCCGCCAAGGAGCTCGATGAGTTCGCGGCCGCCTTTCCCAAGTCCGAGCTGAAGGCGGAGGGCGAGCAACGCCGCCTTTACGCCCAGGCGGAACTCGACCTCCTCCGCGGCGCCTTCCAGGACGCCCAGCGAAACTTCGCCACCTACCAGGCGGCCTACCCGACCAACGCCCGGGCAGTCCTGGCCGGCGTGCGGGAAGCCGAGGCGGCGCTGAAACTCGGCAAGCCGGACATCGCGGTGATTCCCCTTGGGAAAGCGGAATTGCCCTTTGCCAAGGCCCTCGCCGCGGGCGGCCCCGCGCCGGTGCTGTTCCGCGGCCTGTTGGTGCGCAGTGAAGCGCTGGTCGCCAAGCAGGACGCCGCCGCGGCCGAGACAGCGCTGGTGGACGCGGAGAAGTTTGCCCTGACATCGGAGGAGAAGTGGGTCCGTTGGCGGCGGCTGGTGAATCTTCGCCTGGGGGCCGGGAAGGCCAAGGAAGCCGCCGAGTCCGCCGTCGCCTTTCTCGGCCTGGCCAATGCGGATCCCGCGCTGGAATCACGCCGTGCCGAGACCGTTTCCATCGTCGGCCAGCTCCGGCTGAAACTGGGCGATCCCAAGGGTGCCACCGAGGCGTTCACGCAGAATCTTGCGCCCGCCACGCCGGCCGAATTCCTCCGCGAAGCCACGTTGCGGCTCGCCGAACTGGACCTCGCGGCCGGCAATTTCCTGTCCGCCCGGCAACGCCTGGAGGCGTTTCTGGGCGCGCAGCCGCAGGATCCGGAAATCAATTCGCTGCGCCTTCGTCTTGGCCAAGGACTGTTTCGCCAATACCTCCAGCAAGGCACCAACGCCGAGGCGGCGACCTTGTTGACCCTCGCCGCCCAGAGCTTCCAGACCGCCTTGACCAACTCGCCGGGCAAGGAACTGCAGGGTCCCCTGCACCTCGGGCGTGGCTGGTGCCTGTGGGAAGAAGGACTCCGACTTGGGAACGCCGAGCGCGTCCGCGAAGCCGAAACCAATTTCCTGGCCGCCGCCACTTTGCTGCCCCGCGGCGCCGATCAAGCCGTGGCCCGCTTCAAGTGCGGCGATTGCCTCGCCTTCCGCAAAGGCTGGGCCGAGGCGGCCACCAACTACCTTTCCGCCGCCACGGATTTTGGCGATGTGCCGGCGGCCGGCTCCCTCGTGGAACCCGCTCTCGCCCAGGCAGTCATTGCGGCGACGGAAGCCGGCGATCTCGCCAATGGTCAGGCCGCGGTCTCCCGTCTGCTTTCGCTCAATGCCCGCGCGGAGTCGCTGGCCCAAAGCACGCTGCTGGTGGGCCAGGCCCTGTCGGTGCGCGGTCGCGACGGTGAGTCCGCCCGACTGTTGGAAGACTTCCTCAAACGCTTCCCCGAATCAGCGCTCGGCGCCGAGATCAAGCTCACCTTGGTGTCCGTGCGCCTGCGGACGGGCGACTGGACCAATGCCCATGCGGAGCTGGACCGGTGGATCGCGATCCATACCAATCACCCCTCCCTTGCCCGGGCCGAGGTCGATCGCTGGTGGGCTGGCACGCAGGCAGGCCTCATCACCAACGCCATCGAGCGGGTTCAGGACCTCGCACGCCGATATCCGACGAACGCCAGCGTGCTCACCGCGCAATTGGCGTTGGCCGCCGATTTCTTTTCGCAGGGGGACTTCGCCCGCGCCGAGCAGGCGTGCCTTTCGGTCGTCACGAATTCGGTATGGAAGGGCACCGACGGTTGGTATCGCGCCAAGCTGCGCGGCGCGGAATCCGCCCGACGACGACAGGCCTGGAGCAACGCCAGCACGAATATCTTTGAACTGCTCAACGACGTCGCCCTGCCCGAGGCGCTGGTGGCGCCGGCCTATTTTGAGCTCGGCGAACTTCACCTCGAACGTCCCGTCGAAGTCGGGGCCGCGCCGTTGGCGAATTTCCGGGGTGCGCTCGAATCGTTCACCCGGGCCGGCCAGTTCACCAATTCACCCATCGCCCCGCTGGCGGTGGGCAAAATGGCGGACTGCCACCTTCAATTGGCCACCCTCAGCACCAATTCCTATGAGCTCGCCGCCGACCTCTATCGCCGGGTCGTGGAGTGGCCGGGAGTGGATCTTGGCGCGCGCTGCAAAGCCACGCTCGGCCGGGGCATCGTCGCCGAAAAACTGGCCGCGCTGCGCGCCAATGGGGAATCGGCCCCCCTGCTGCGAGCGGCCCTGAACCATTACCTCGACGTCGCCTACGGCAAGGTGTTGCGCCCGGGGGAATCCGCCGAGGGATGGTGGCTCAAGGAGGCCGGACGTGAGGCCGGTCGGGTGCTTGAGATCCTTGGCCAGTGGTCCGAGGCGGCGACCCTCTACGAGCAGATGGGGCGCGAGCTGCCTGCGTTGAAGGCCGTGTGGGACGGCAAGGCGGCCGACGCCCGCAAGCGCCAATCCGCCGGCTGATCACCGGGCGCGTTTGTCCAGGCGGCTGAGCGCCCGGGCCTCCACAAGCATCTGCGCCTCCTCCGGCAGCAGCCCGGTCGGGTCCGCCGTCTCAAGCCCAGCCCGGGCCGCAGCCCGATCGCTATCCTGGGCCAACAGGAGGATCAGCAGGGCTCGCCGGGCCGGTTGGGTCAGCTCGTTGGCCGGCAAGGCCTGAAGGATGCGCAGCCCGCCCTCCGCTTCGTTGGCCCTGGCCTTGAACATGGCCACCGCCACCGCGGCCCCGGGCGATTCTACACTCCGCGCCTGAACCCGCTCGGCCAGCGGACGCAACTGCGCAGTTTCAATCTGGAGCAGGGCGCTGAAGTAGAGGACATCTGCCTCGAAGGCCGGATCGCGCGGATGCAATTCCAGTTGTCGTTTGGCCACCTTGAGCAGGCCGTCCGCCTGCCCCAGTCGCCGATAAACCGCGGCGAGACGGTCCAATGAACCGTCCGCATCGACGTCCTTCTGGACCATCAGCCACAACGTTGACTCGGCGGCGGTCAAGAGCTCCCACCTTTCCGCCCGCCCAGCCAGCCAGTGCAAATGCTGGGGCTGGCCATTCGCCTCGCGCAACGCCTTGCGCCATGAGCCCTCGGACGCGCCCGGACCACCGAGTGCCATTCGGCTGAAGGCGAGGGCCTCGTAAGCCAGCCGCTGGGTCTCCAGCTCCGCCCAGTTGGCGTTGTAGACCCATTCCCGCAACCCCTTCCAATCGCCCAGGGCCACGTGCAATTCGGCCGCCGCGGACATGACCACCGATTGGTTCTGCCCGTCCGCCGGCAGTCCTTGGAACCACCGCAGGGCGTCGGCGCCCAATCCTTCCGCGGACATCCACCCAAGCCAGCGCACCAACCGGGAGGGATCGCCCGTCGCCTCGCTGCGAATGCGTTCCAATTCCGCGGTGAAAGCAGCCGACTTGCCCTGATGCAAGACGGACAAATGCACGAGCCGATCGGCGAAGGTGAGGTTGGTCAGGGCCAGCAATTGGGCGCTGAACCGGCTCGCGCGCTCCGTGTCACCGCGTCCGAGGGCTTCCTGGGTCAGCGTGCTCAAAGCCCGCGGGCTCTGCGCCCCTGCGGCGAGGCGCTCCAGCAGTTCTACCGATCGCTGCCGTTCCGTTGGGTCCGGCGAATCCAGGTGAGCCTCCGCAAACCGTGCCTGGAACTCCGGGTTCTCCGGTTGCTTTTCGAGGGCCTGCTTCAGGTGGAACCGTGCCTTGTCCCGGTCATCCCGGTTCAGCGCCACCCGACCCGCGATGTCGTGGTAGGCGGCCGTATCCGTGCCCCGCGGAAACTGGCGCAACGCAGCATAAGCCGACCGCAGGTCGTCGAACTGCAGCGCCGCCCCCGCCCACTGGGTCACGGAATCGGCGTCGTAACGGCTCAGGTCAGCCAACCGCCGCCACCAACGCACCGAATCGGCGAGGCCAAGCTGTTGCAGCGACTCGGCGGCGATCCGGGCCGCGCGCAGACTGCGGAGGTCCACGGCCCCGACCTCACGCGCCAGCCGGGCCGCTTCCTCGTAGTTTTTGGCCCGCAACGCCACGTCCGCGGCATTGAGCTGCTGGTCGCGATGCCACCGTTGGTAAACCGCCTTGCCCCGGGAATTCCATGCCAGGGTGCCCAGCGCGACCAGGATGATCAGCACGGCCAAGCCGATCATCCGCCGGGCGAAGCGCGCGGCCTTCTCCGCCCGCCGGGACGTTTGGCGGCGCGGATCGGCATTCGGCTTGGAGGTGACCGGGGCTGGCACGGGCCGACCTTCCGGCAGCGCTCCGCCAATTTCAAGGCGCCGCCGCCAGTTCACATGAGGCTTCGCAGCGCTTTTGGCTTTGCCGCCTCGCCGGCCAGGCCGTTTCCTACCCGCGTTCCCGATCCCTTTCGCGACATGAATCCGCGCCTCCTGCTCGTCACCGGTTCGCTCATCCTCAGCGTCCTTCTCGGCGTTGTTGTCTCCCGCCGCGGCCACACCGCGGATGCCGGTGGCGCCGCCAAACCCGGCGGCAAGATCCGCATCGGCCTCTCGCTCGACACGCTCAAGGAGGAACGCTGGCAGCGCGACCGCGACCGCTTCACCGCCAAAGCCACCGAACTCGGCGCGGAGGTCTTCGCGTCCTCCGCGAATTCCGATGACGCCCGCCAGATGCAGGACTGCGAAGCTCTGCTCACGCGTGGCATCGACGTGTTGGTCATCGTTCCGCACAACGGTGAAGCCATGGCCAAGGCCGTCGCCGCCGCCAAGCAGGCCGGCGTGCCCGTGATCAGCTACGACCGCCTGATTCGCGATTCCGACGTGGACCTATACCTGAGCTTCGACAACGTGCGCGTCGGCGAGGAACAGGCGCGCTACCTCGTGAACCAGCTCCGCGGCAAGAAGGCCAAGATCGTCCGCATCTACGGCTCGAAGACCGACAACAACGCCGCCCTCTTCAAGCTCGGCCAGGACAATATCCTCAATCCGCTCATCGCCAGCGGGCAGATCGAGGTGCTGTTCGAGGACTGGTGCGTGGATTGGAAGCCCGAGAACGCCAAGAAAATCATGAACGCCGCCATCACCGCCAAGGGCCGCGAACTCGACGGCGTGCTCGCCTCCAACGACGGCACCGCGGGCGGTGCGATCCAGGCGCTCACCGAGGAAGGCCTCGCCGGCAAAGTGCTCGTCACCGGCCAGGACGCCGAACTCGCCGCCTGCCAGCGCATCCTCCGCGGCACGCAGACCATGACCATCTACAAGCCGCTCTCGAAACTCGCCGACCGAGCCGCCGAAGCCGCCGTTGCCCTCGGCAAACGCCAGGTGCTCATCGCCAACGGCGTCGTGGAAAACGGCTTCAAGAAAGTCCCCAGCATCCTCGAAGACGTCGTTTCCGTGGATAAGGCGAACATGCAGGACACCGTGGTGAAGGACGGCTTCCACAAGGCGGAGGATTTGAGATGACCAATGACCAATGACCAAGCGGGTCATTGTAAATTGAGCATTGGTCTTTCTGCATTCCATGAACCCTCTCCTAGAAGCCAAGCACCTGACCAAGTCGTTCCCCGGCGTGGTGGCGCTGCGCGACGTGTCGTTCGACCTGCGGCCGGGTGAGATTCACGCGCTGTGTGGCGAGAATGGCGCCGGCAAGTCCACGCTCATCAAGACGCTGTCGGGCATTCACCCGTTCGGCAGCTATGAGGGCGAAATCCTCGTGGACGGGAGGCGCGCCGAGTTTCGTTCGCTGCGTGACGCCGAATCGGCGGGCCTGGCGGTCATCTATCAGGAACTCGCACTCGTCGAGGAGATGAGCGTGGCGGAGAACATCTTCCTCGGCGCCGAACGCCGCCGTGGCCCGTGGGTGGACTGGGACCGCGCCTATGCCGACGCCGCGACGTTGCTCGCTAAGTTCCGCATCGAACTCGATCCCGACACGCCCGTGCGCGAGCTCGGCGTCGGCCAAAAGCAGCTCGTCGAGATCGTGAAGGCGCTCGGCAAACAGTCCCGCATCCTGATCCTCGACGAACCCACCGCCGCGCTCGCCGAGAGCGAGGTTGCCATCCTGCTCCGCATCCTTGGCGAACTGCGCGCCGCGGGCGTCGGCTGCATCTACATTTCCCACAAGCTCGGCGAGGTGAAGTCCATCGCCGACCGCATCACCGTGCTGCGCGACGGCGCCAGCATCACCACGCTGCCCGCCGCCGAGGCGGACATCCCGACGATCATCCGGCACATGGTCGGACGTGAAATCAAGGACCTGTTCCCGCGCCAAAAGCGAGGGGCAGGCCATCTTTCGCCAGACGACTTCCTGGACTCCGGGGGACCCACCTCACCCCGGCCCTCTCCCCCCGTTAGGGCGGGCGTAGAGGGAGAAACCAACGGGGCGCAACGCCTACGCTCGGTTTGCGCTTTGGTTCAACCGCCCGCAGCGCAGTCCTCGGCAGCTTCGCATGTGGAGTCGTCCTCGGCCGGAGCGCTTTCCCCTCTCCCTGGGGGAGAGGGCCAGGGTGAGGGCGGGCGTCACTCACTTTTGCATCGGGAGGCCGAACCGCTTCTCGCCGTCCGCAATCTCTCCGTCTCGCCCGATGCCGATTCGGCGCCCCGTCTCCGCGACCTTTCGTTTGCCGTCGCCGCCGGCGAAGTTCTCGGCATCGGCGGACTCATGGGCGCGGGCCGCTCCGAGCTGCTCCAGCATCTCTTCGGCGCATGGGGTATTCGCCAAGCCGGCGAAGTCACGCTCGGTGGCCTCGACTATCCCGAGCCCACTCCCCGCGAGTCTATTCGCCGAGGCCTCGTGCTCGTCACTGAAGATCGCAAGCGCCTGGGGTTACATCTGGAGCAACCCATCGGCTTCAACCTGTCGCTCTCCTCACTCGACCGGCTCAATCCCGGCGTTTTCCTCGACGAAACCATCGAGGCGCCGGCCAACCAGCGTTTCTTCGACGCCCTCCGCATCAAGGCGCCCGGGCTCGAAACCACCGTCGGCGGACTCTCCGGCGGCAACCAGCAGAAGGTCGTCCTCGGCAAGGCGCTGATGACCGAGCCCAGGGTCGTGTTCCTCGACGAACCGACGCGCGGCATCGACGTCGGCGCCAAGCTCGAAGTCTATCACCTAATCAACGAGCTGACCGCCCAGGGCAAGGCCGTGGTGCTGGTCTCCAGCGAATTGCCCGAACTCATGGGCATGAGCGACCGGATCGTGATGCTCCACGAAGGCCGCCTCGGCGGTGAATTCACCCGCGAACAGTTCAATCAGGAAGCCCTGATGGCCGCCGCGATGGGGAACCAAAGCACCGTCGCGCTATGAATCACTGGCCAATAACCGATCCCCGTAGCAGACGAAGTGAGGAGGCTGACGTTCGAACTCAGAACGCGGAATGCGGAATGCGGAACAGGATCGCTTCCAGCCGCCGCAGGTCTGGCTGGTCCAATGCAGTGCCAGCGACTCCTCAGCACCCACCTCACCCCGGCCCTCTCCCCCCGCTCGGGCGGGCGGAGAGGGAGAATGTCTCAGTGTCCGACGACTCCACTTGTCCGATTCTCCGCTTCAGCCCAGCGCCGCACGGTCCTAGTCATCCAGGTCTGTGGAGTCATCGGATGCCAGACTGCCATCCCCTCTCCCCGGGGGAGAGGGCTAGGGTGAGGGCGGGCCAACCGAGTCGAGAAACCGCAGCCCATAATTTTCCGACGTTGGTAACGCAGGTCGCCAACCTGCTGTTTCGCCGACTGGCAGTCGGCTGGGCCAAGGCTCCCGCCACGCCTGCGGATTACCAATCCGCGACACAGCAGACTGCCAGTCTGCGCTACAGGCCCATCTTCCCACTTTCCCACCTGCTTTCTCCTCTCGTGAAATCGCCATGACCACGACCGCCCCTGCCCTGCCCGCCGCGCCGCGCACGCCGGCCGCCTCGACGCGCGAACTCATCATGCCGGCCATGCTGGCGCTGATCTGGATCCTGTTCGCGCTGCTCTCGCCCCAGTTCCTCAGCGCGCGCAACCTGTCCATGCTGATGATCGAACTGTCGGTCACGGCCACGCTCGCCGTCGGCGTGCTGCTGGTGCTGCTGCCGGGCCACACCGACCTGTCGGTTGGTGCTGGTGCCGGGCTCATGGGCGGAACGGCCGCCGTGCTCGTGAACCAACACGGCTGGTCCGCGCCGCTGGCGTTGCTGGTGAGTTTCGCCGTCGGACTAGGTCTCTACGCCGGACTCGGCTGGTTCATCGTGCGGAACCGCATCCAGGCGTTCATCGCCACGCTGGGCGGACTGCTCACATTCAAGGGCGCCTTCTGGCTGGTGATCCAAAGCCACACCGTGCCCGTCACCCGCGACGGCCGCGACAACCTGTATTCGCTGCTCACGACCTATTACCTCACGCCCGCTGCCGGATGGGTGCTGGCGGCGGCGGTCGTGGCGCTGCTGATCTTCCTGCAAAGCCGCGCCCGGGTCCGCCGCCGGGCCATAGGCGCGCGGGTGGAGGACTTCGAATTGGCCTACCTGAAGACCTTCATCGCGGCGCAGGGCATCGCGCTGGTCGTGCTCGTGTGCAACCAGTTTCGGGGCGTCCCACTGAGCTTCGTGATTCTGTGCGCGGTGGCGGCGGGCGTCCACGCGCTCACGCGGCACACGCCGTTCGGCCGGCACCTCTACGCCATCGGCGGCAACGAGGAGGCGGCGGTCATCTCCGGCGTGCCCGTGGGCAAGACGGTCATCATCGCCTTCACGATCCTGGGCGGCATCGTGGCGATCACGGGCTTCATGCAGACGGCCTACATCGGCAACTCGACCACGACCGTCGGCGACCTGATGGAACTCGACGCCATCGCCGCCTGCGTGATCGGCGGCACCAGCCTGAAGGGCGGGCGCGGCTCGGTGCTCGGTGCCCTGTTCGGCGCACTGATCATGGCCAGCCTGCTCAACGGCATGACGCTGCTCGCCGTGTCGCCCGAGCTGAAGTTCATCGTCCGCGGCCTCGTGCTGGCCTTCGCCGTGTGGATGGACGTTCGGTTTGGGAGGAAGTGAACGGGCCGAAACGAATGGGATGATCCACGGTCAAACATTTTACACAGTGCCGTGAATCCAACCCCAAGCCGAAGCATTGCCCGAATCTCCTCAGGGCTCCTGTTCCTCCTTCTGGGAAGCACCGCGGCATATTGGTGGTTCTACAAGCTCGGACCGACCCGCCGATTGTCCGACCCGGTGTGGCTGCGAAACCACTCTGAAGCCGCCCGATGGGCAGAGGGACAAGAGGACTACCAACGACTTGGACGCTCGCCAGATCTATTCTTCCGAGCCGACCGAATTGGTTACTACGGCGACGAGTCATGGTGCCGTTGGCTCGCGGAGAGGGCGGCTCACTCCCCGTCGTTCCGGGTCTGCGGCTGCACAGCCAATGCCTTGGCACTCATGGCCAATCAGGACGTCTTGTCGAGCAATGCCTGGCTGGAGGCCAATCGTGGGCGGTCGCAGGAGCAGTGGCTTCAAGACGGATTCCGAGCCCTCGGCGTCACCGTGCAATTGCCCCCCTCAACCAACGACTTTATTCCCCTGCTCCGTTTACTCGGCCAGCGGAGCTGGAACTCACTGACGCACGGCAGTCCGACCACGAATACTCCGGGCGCCATTCCCACCTACGCAAAATACAACGCGTTCCGCTGGTTGCGGGATTCCGGCTTTCAACCGGGTAAACTGGTGGAGTCCAACGCCGTGGCGATGTTCGACAAGGAGGTCGTCGTCGGTCTGCTCGCGTATGCCCAGTGGCAAGGTTCATTCCCAGCGGGAAACGGACTAGGCATACTCAAGCTCGGGAAGGACCAGACGGATTTCCGCGACGATGCAACCAACGCGCCGGGCTTTGTCGGCTCCGGTTTCAAGACAGCAGTGATGGGTCTGATCGCGGCACTGATTATCGCCGGCACAACGTTGATTTCCAGCCGCCCATGGCGAGCCGGCCTGGCGTGGAGGCGCGGGCGAAT
>JBIIUN010000572.1:0-2908 GCA_044339945.1 Kapaibacterium sp. (SeqCode) | reverse complement strand
AGGGAGGTGGAGAAATTGCTGCCCAACGCGCCGTTGACGCCGCGCCCCACCGACAGCGAGTGGTTCAACACCCGGTTGATCAGGTGTTGCACCGCGAGATTGCCGGAGAATCCCGCGAAATCAGACGAGTCCTGGATCTGCCCGTTTTGTTCGGAATTGATGACCGTGTAGCGAGCGCTGGCGCTGACGGTGATGAATTCGCTGACCGTCCACGTCGCTACCGGCCCGATGCCAAACGTCTTCGTGGAATTCTGGAATTGGTTCGAAAATTCGTTCAGGGAGGCGCTCGCCGAGATGCCGACCGAGAGATCGGGATGCAGCCGGTGGAAGACCGCCGAGGATACCGTCTGCGAATCGCCATTGAGCGAGTCGAAACTGTCATCCAAACCCCGCTCCATGGAGTAGGTGTAGTCGGCGCTGATCGACAAATCCGTGTAAGGCGCCCATTCGGTCGATAAACCGGACGAATTGTTGATCCGGTTGAAGCGCACCGCCAGCGGATTGCCCGTGCCGATGATGTCAGGGCGCTGGTCGGCTGAATTCGCGGTCGAAAGGCGGTTGAAGACCGTGAACAGGACGTCACCCACGCTGAAGGCGTAGTCGATGGCCGTGTTTGGGTCTACGGTCAGGCCGCTCAGATCCTCCTGGACCAAGTTGAACCGGTAACCCACGCCCACGTTCAGGCTCAGGCGGGCCGCATCGGTCATCTGCCAGCGCAGGTTGGTGCTGAACGTCGGATTGATGCTCAGGTCGTAGTTCTCACCGCCGCCCTCGCTTAGCAGGGCGTTGCTGGAATAAATGAACGCCACGCTGCTGCCGAAGCTGACCAAGACCGGTCCCAGTTTGAGGTTGTAGTTCCCCTCATCAAATCCGGCCGGTCGGTAAGGGATGCGTTCATTGGCGAAAAAATCTCCGCCCGCGCGGGTCGCCACCGGCTGCTCGGGGGGAGCTGGAACCACCGGCGCCATGAAGGGGTTGCGGGTGTCGAAATAGGCCTGCCCCAGCGCGGCGGTCGTGGACGCCACGGCCAGACCAAGGGAGGAACCGCGGGCCAGCCGCGACCCCAGCCGGGCGAAGGTTAAGGGCGATGCGGCCGGATTCCGTGGCGGCACCGGTTGAGGAAGGGTCTTCAAATGGGGATCAATCAGGCCGCGTTGCCGCCGCCATTATCAGTGGTTGTAGCGCCACGCTATCAATTGAGCTTCCGTTCACAAGCCTCATTCCCCTCGCAAAATCTGACGAGGCCCTGCTTACGGCACGTCCCGCACCTGATAGAACCGCAACTGGTCCGTGGGCCGGGTGTCCAGCAATTGCCCGGATTCGCCCGCGACGGTCAGCACGCCACCGATGGCCTGCCAAGTCGCGCCAACCAGGTTGTCGCGAGCATATACCTGATACTTCCGGCCCGGCGCGCTTTCCCAGGTCACAGTGGTGCCCGGCGCCGCCAGCTTCACACTGCTTATTCGCCAGTTTACCGAGCTGGCTTTAGTCGGATCCGATCCCATGGTCGCTTCCCGTCGGTTCACGAACCCGTCGCCGTCGGGATCCTGCTCCGGCCCGGCGGTATTCTGGGTGAATGGGTCGAAATACCGCCGTTGGAACCGGTCATCCAACCCGTCGAGGTTGAAATCTGGGTTTGCCGGCAGGATTTCCGCAAAGCCGTTGGCCCAGGCGGTAAAGCCATTGGCGGTGACGCTCAGGGTGCGTAGCCCCGCCGCGGCATTGCTCGCGACGCTCACCGGGACCTGGACCAACGTCAGGCTCCGCAACGCTCCCGGCAACACCTCGGTCGGGCCGTAGGAAACCCCCTCGCCTGTAAGCCGCAGCACCGCGTTGGTGGCCATGAGTCCCGGGACAAAGACGCCGACGGTCTGCCCGGCGACGCCCGGCTTCAACTGCACGCAGATGTCCCCGGCGGAGCGCGCCGCCGGATTTGTGCCCAGGCGCATTTCCACAATCCGAAATGGTGGCGTGCCGGCCGAAACCGCCAGGTTGCGCGTCACGCTGCCATTCGCGGTGACCGCCACCGTGACGTTCGTCAGCGGCAGGAATGCGGTGCTGCCATTGGCCCAGGTCGCCCGCGACGTTACGTCCAGATCCGCGCCGCGAACCAAGTAGGTATCACCTGAGGTCGGCGAATCCAGCGGGGTCACCCGGACGGCGTAGCTGCCGGGCGCCAAGCCGCCGAGCGTGTAGCTGCCATTCGCCAGGGTCGCCGTGCTGGTCGCCGCGTTGCCGTTGGCATCTTCCAGCGTGACGATGGCCCCGAGCACCGCCACGCCGTTCAGCGTGACCGTGCCGGTGACCCGACCCACGCTCGCCGCACCTGCCGCCGTGCCGTAGAGGGTCCGCAAACCGCTGATCTCGTCAGCCGACATTCCCGCCGCGTGGTCCACGCCGCCGGAATTGCTCCAGAACATGGTCGCGCCCCCGAGCGGGGAATGGTTCAGGCCCAGCAGATGGCCGATTTCATGCAACGCGATGGCCTCGATGAACTGGTCGTTGGGCCGCACCGCATTGAAATCGGTGAACCAGGCAAAGTTCCGGTTCAGCACGATATCCGCCTCGGCAATCTTGCCGTCCGCGGTGGAGATGACGGTTACGCCCCGGGCCGACGCCGGCAAAAACGTGGTTCCGCCGTTGAGGAAGCGGTTGCCGGTCAGCCAGACCACGTCATTGCGCCCGTCGAGCGGATTCACGTCCCCCGGCAGCAGGATGCTGCCGAACTCCTCGAATTTCACCTTGGTGCCGGGCACCGCCTGCCACTGGGCAAACGCCGCCCGGACGGCGTTCAACTCGGCGACCCGGTTCGTCGAGGAATAGCCCTCGGCCGCCAGCGTGTAACGGATCGCCAAGGTCGTGGGATTCTGGACCGGCTCCGCACTCGCGTCGAAGAAATCGAGGTTCC
>JBIIUN010000571.1:0-2910 GCA_044339945.1 Kapaibacterium sp. (SeqCode) | reverse complement strand
CGGAGGGCTTTCAGGTGGACCTCGTGGTCGGCGAGCCGGACCTGCATCAGCCGGTCGCCTTCGCCTTCGATGAGCGCGGCCGCATCTGGGTTGCCGAAGCCTACAGCTATCCGACCAAGCGGCCCGCTGGCCAAGGCGAGGACAAGCTCGTCATCTTCGAGGACAAGGACGGCGACGGCAGCTTCGAGACGCGCAAGGTCTTCGCCGAAGGGCTGAACCTCGTGAGCGGCTTCGAAGTCGGCCACGGCGGCGTGTGGGTTGGAGCTGCGCCGGAACTGCTCTTCATTGCCGACAAGAATCACGACGACGTTCCGGACGGCGCGCCGCAGGTGCTGCTCGATGGCTTCGGCTACCAGGACACGCACGAATGCCTGAACAGCTTCCTCTGGGGACCCGACGGCTGGCTTTACGGCATCCAGGGTGTGTTCAACCTCGCGCACATCGGCAAACCCGGTGCGAAGGACACCGAGCGCACCGAACTCCGCGCGGGCGTCTGGCGTTACCATCCGGTGCGGCACCAGTTCGAGGTCTTCGCGCATGGTGGCAGCAATCCGTGGGGCCTCGACTACGACGAGCACGGCGAACTCTTCATGACCCACTGCCGCAGCTACTGGGGCCGCGGCGGCACCACGCACGTCATGCAGGGCGGGCAGTTCTGGAACCAGGCGAATGCCAACTACGCGCCTTTCATCGTCGCCAATCCGCCGGCCGATTTCCCCGCCTTCCGCAACTTCCTGCTCGCCTCCGCCCGCTACGACCACGGCGCGGGCGGCGCCGGCGTCCGCGGCAGCGACGCGATCTACGGCGGCCACTCGCACGTCGGCACGATGATCTATCTCGGCGACAACTGGCCCGACGAGTTCCGCGGCCACCTGTTCACCCACAACCTGCACGGCCACCAGATCAACCAGCAGGTCAACCTCCGCGAGGCGTCCGGCTACAACACCGTTCACGCCGGCAAGGACCAGTTCTTCTGCAGCGATCCAAAATACGTGGCCGTGGACCTGCAATACGGCCCCGACGGCGCGGTCTATTTCATCGACTGGTATGACCCGCAGCACTGCCACAACCCCAACACCGAACGCTGGGACCGCACCAACGGCCGCCTCTACCGGATGCAGTGGCAGGCCACCTACAAGCCGGTGACGGTGGACCTGGCCGCGAAGTCGGACGACGAACTCGCCGACCTCCTTACGCACAAAAACGCCTGGTATGCGCGCACCGCGAAACGCCTGCTCGGAGAACGGGGCCAGTGGAAACGGCCGATCACTTCAACTGCCAAGGCGAAGGTCGAATCCTTGGCCAGAAAGTCGCCGGACGCACCCACCCGCTTGCTCGGGCTCTGGACGGCCAACGAGATGGGCATGGGCAATTCCCTGCTCGCCGGCGCGCTGAAAGATTCCGACGAATTTGTCCGTGGTTGGGCCGTGCAGCTCGCGACGGAGGACGGGAATCGCGCCGCAAAGTTCTCCGCGGAACTCGTTCGTCTGGCCGCCAAGGATCCGTCGCCGGTGGTCCGCCGCTTCCTGGCGTCGGCCATCCAACGCGTCCCCGCCGAGACGGGCTGGAAACTGGCGACCGCCCTCGCCCAACGCGCTGAGGACAAGGACGACCGCAACCTGCCCCTGCTCCTCTGGCACGGCCTCGCGCCGCTGATGGCCAAGACGCCAGACAAGGCCTTCTTTCTCGCCAGCCGCACCGCGATCCCGGTGCTGAAGGACTGGATCTACTGGTATGGCGCGACGCTCGAAGGCGAGCCGCTGAACCACGTCATTCGCAGCCTAGGCCGCCTGGATGGCGAGGACCTTCGCCGTCGGCTCGCCGGGGTCTGGCTGGCGATGGAACCGCGCGCCAACATGCCGCATCCGGAAGCGTGGAAGGAAACCGCCGCCGCGCTTTACGCCAATCCCGACCGCCGCATCCAGCGCGACGCTGAACGCCTTGCCGCCGTATTTGGCGACTCGTCCATGTTCCCGCGTCTCCGCACCACGCTCGCCGACCACCAGGCCGGGGCTGACGACCGCAAACACGCCTTCGCCGTGCTGAACCGAGCGCAGGACGCCGCCGCGTTGCCCGTCTTCCTCGCGTTGCTGGATGACGACGCCTTCCGCTCCCAGGTGATCAGTTTGCTGGGCCGCTTCAACGCCCCGGAAATAGCCCCCGCCCTGCTAAGCCGGGTTTCCCAGTTCAACGCCAACGACCGGAGCGCCGTGCTCGCCACGCTGACCAGCCGGCCGACGTTCGCGCTCGCGCTGCTGGACGCCGTCGCGTCCGGTTCGCTCAAGCGCGACCTGCTGACCGCGTTCCACGTGCGCCAGCTCGCTGGGCTGAATGACGCAGAGGTTACCCGCCGCGTCATCGCCACGTGGGGGCGCATCGGCAACAGTCCCGCCGAGAAGGAAGCCGCGATGGCCAAGCTCCAGAAGACCTTCGACGAGGCGCCGCTCTGGGCCTACTCGGCGAACGAGGGCCGGAAGCACTTCCAGAAGCTCTGCATGTCCTGCCACGTCCTCGGCCAGGACGGCCAACGCCTCGGCCCCGAACTCACCGGCGCCGGCAAGAACGGCATCCGCTACTTTCTGGAGAACGTGATGGACCCCAACGCGGTGATCGGCACCGACTTCCAGATGACCACCGTCGAGACCAAGGCCGGCGACACGATCTCCGGGCTGATCCTCAGCGAAACCGGCAGCGCCCTCACGCTGCGCACGACCACTGAGCAAGTCGTCGTCGCCAAGTCCGACATTGCGAAGCGTGAAACCAGCGACCGCTCGCTAATGCCCGAAGGCCTCCTCGAATCCTTGCCGGACCGCGAGCAGATCGAGCTGCTGAAGTATCTGACGGGCAATTGAACGGGAACGAAGCCGACGGAGCGCGGACGCGCTCCGACCAAGTGCGTGGGTCCGGCTG
>JBIIUN010000570.1:0-2914 GCA_044339945.1 Kapaibacterium sp. (SeqCode) | reverse complement strand
CCTCGACCATGCCGGCGATGAGGTCGATGTTGATCTGCGGGAAGCCGATCTCGCGGGCGTAGGCGTAGGCGCGGCCGATCTCCTTGGAACGGTGCGCCCGGCCGTTGATCTCCAGGATGTGGTCGTCGAAGTGCTCGATGCCAAGCGAGAGACGGGTGACGCCGAGTTCGCGGATGGCTCGGAGCTTGTGGTCGGTGAGCGTTCCGGGTTCGCCCTCGAAGGTGACTTCCTCCACCTCGTCCCACGGCAGCAACGCCTTCATGCCGTCGGTGAGGAACTTGAGCTGGTCCGGCGACAGGTAGCTGGGCGTGCCGCCGCCGAAGTAGATGAACTTCGGCTTGCGCCCGCCGATCACCGGCTTGGCGGCATAGACGGTCAGTTCCTTGAGCAACGTGTCGAGGTAGCCACGGATCTCCTGCGAATCCTTGTCGGTGTAGACCTTGTAGTAGCAGAAGTGGCAGCGCTTCCGGCAGAAGGGGATGTGCGTGTAGAGCCCGAGCGGCACGCCCGGCGCCGGCGCCCGATCGAGGGCGGCGTGGAAGTCGGGAATCTGCTCCTGCTTCCAGAACGCGAACGGCGGGTAGTTCGAGATGAAGTAGTTGCCGGCGGTGGTCTCCTTCTGCAACGGCGGACCGGCGGGCTTCGGCGGCGGGGCGATGGTGATGCTGCTCATTGAAGCGATTTGAATCGGCGTAGTTCGCCCAAGTGGTTTGGTCAACTCGGATGCTTGGTCACGGAGTCAACCGCGGCGCATCTACACACCGTGTGCGGAAACGGCGCCGACAACGTGCTGCCGGTTTGCAACCGGCAGCGTAGCGAAGATGAGGGAGGTTTGCCGCAGGGGCCAGGCATGTCCCGCCGGCTGGCCGGGCAAGTTTCCCCCTCCGACCTGGCCCCAAGAGCCGCATCGCACCGTCCGGGCCAAGCCAACTGGGGGCGGCCCTGCCGGTTGCAAACCGGCAGCACCTTGGGCCGGCCTGCCGCCCAACCAGGGACGTCGCTCACCCGATGACGAGATACGCCCGAGTCAACCGCGGCACCGCCTGAATCCTGGCCCATCATTTCCTCGTCGCGCCATCGCCGGAAGAATCATCGCGGGCGGATCGGGAGGAATTCGATCTGCCGGTATGCTTCCGCGGTGTTCTCGGCTGCTGACATGTCGCCGCTCGTCCCGCCGAATCACAAGCGGATCGCCGGGTTCGACTACCATCGGAAAACCAAAGCGAGAGTGCGCGTCGGTCCGCGCCCGCCTTGCCAAGCCGCCGGCCGTCGCCGCATCCTCCGCGCTTCCGCATGAAGCGCGTCGTCCTGCTTGGCAGCACCGGTTCCATTGGCACCAGCACGTTGAAGGTGGTCGAGGATTTGCCCGACCAGCTTCGGCTCATCGCGCTTGCCGCCGGCGGCAACGCCGACCTGCTGGCCGAGCAGGCCTTGAAACATCGCCCCGGCATCGTCTCGATCAACGATCCGGCGAAGGCGTCGGCGCTCCAATCGAAGCTCGGTGACGGCGTGAAGGTCCGCTGCGGCGCCGAAGGCCTGATCGAACTCGCCACGCTGCCCGAGGCCGACATCGTGCTCATCGCCATCGTCGGCACGGCGGGCCTGGCCCCGGCCCTCGCGGCCATCCGGGCGGGCAAGGACATCGCGGTCGCCTCCAAGGAAATCCTGGTCATGGCCGGCGAAACCGTGATGGGCGAAGCCCGCAAACACGGCGTGAAGGTGCTCGCGGTGGACTCCGAGCACTCGGCCATCTTCCAGTGCCTCGACGGCAAGCCGCCCGCATCCGTCCGCAACCTGTGGCTCACGGCGTCCGGTGGACCCTTCCGCGACGCGGCGAAGTGGCCGAAGGAATCGCTCGCGGGCATCACGCTCGAACAGGCGCTCAAGCATCCGTCGTGGGTCATGGGCCGCAAGATCACGATCGACTCCGCCACGCTCTTCAACAAGGGCCTGGAGATGATCGAGGCGCGCTGGCTCTTCGACATCGAGATGGCCCGGGTGCAGGTGGTCGTGCATCCGCAGAGCATCGTGCACTCGATGGTGGAGTTCGTGGACGGCTCGCTCATCGCCCAGCTCTCCACGCCTGACATGTGCCTGCCGATCCAATACGCCCTGTGTTACCCGGACCGCCAGCGCAGCGACCGCGTGCAGACGAACTTCGCCAAGATCGGCACGCTGACCTTCCAGGAACCCGACACGGACCGTTTCCCCGCGCTGCTCCTCGCGCGCCGCGCCGGCGAGGTCGGCGGCACGCTGCCCGCGGTGTTCAACGCCGCCAACGAGGTCGCCGTGGAACAATTCTGCCAGCGCCAGCTCAGCTTCACCGGCATCACCGCGAAGGTCCGCCGCGTGATGGACGCCCACCGGGCGGTCGAGCACCCGACGCTGGAGCAAATCCTGGCCGCGGATCGCTGGGCGCGGGAAGAGGCGTCCCGGTGAGGCGGTGCCCGTTGTTACCCCCTGCTCCGGCCGTTCCATCCTCCCTCGCCGCCTAAGTCCATGGGCGAATTGATCTCACGCCCCCTCTGTCACCGCTGCCATCGCCCCACGACGGCCTGCTGGTGCGCCGGCCTGACTCCGATCGAGACGACGACCCGCGTCGTTTTCCTGCAACATCCGCGCGAGGCCAAGGTCGCCATTGGCACGGCCCGCATCGCCCACCTCGGCCTGGCCGGGAGCGAACTGCACGAAGGGATTGAGTTTGCGGACCACCCGCGCGTCGCGGAACTCGTGGCGCGCCCGGGCACGGCCCTGCTCTTCCCCGGCGAGGGCGCCATCGCCCCGGACGCGCTGGAACGCCCACCCGAAACACTGCTGGTCATTGATGGCACCTGGCCGCAGGCGAGGAAGATGATGGCGCGCAATCCGGCCCTCCGCGCGCTGCCCCGGATCGGTTTCCTGCCCCGCAAGCCCG